>DAHVFI010000248.1 GCA_027317045.1 Gammaproteobacteria bacterium | reverse complement strand
AAGGCGCCAAGAAATTCTTTGAGCGCGCACAGTCATGAGCCGCAAGCCGGGAAGCCAGCCTGCTATAAATATCGCGCTGCTGGGCGCGGCTGGCCGTATGGGGCGCACACTTATGGAAACCGCGCGCAGTTATCCGGGTATACGTATTAGCGCTGCTTTGGTGCCTGCGGCCAGCCCGTTGCTGGGTCAGGATGCAGGTGGACTTGCATACAGCGCCGGATTGGAGCAGGCACTGGCGGACAGCGATGTACTGGTGGATTTCTCTTCGCCTGCGGCCACGTCCATGGCCGTGGATGCCTGCATGGTGGCGCGCAAACCGATCATCACCGGTGTTACTGGATTGGATGAGGTGCTCAGGAAGAAGATAGCAATGGCAGGCCAGAGTATCCCGGTGCTGGCGGCGCCTAACATGAGCCTCGGTGCAGTCCTGTTGCTGCAGCTTGCACATACCGCCGCCGCCGCGCTGGATGAGGAGTTCGCCGTCGAAATCACGGACCACCATCATCGCCACAAAAAAGATGCGCCTTCGGGGACGGCCCTGGTTTTGGGGGAGGCAGTGGCCTCCGGCCGGGGCGTGCTCTTGAAGGAGCATGCGGTCTTTGAATTTCCGGAGCAGAGCGAGCCGATTCAGCCCGGCAACATCCGTTTTACCTCGATACGCCGCGGCGACATCGTAGGAGAGCATACCGTGTCATTTACCGATAGGGCCGAGTCCCTGGAATTGACGCACCGCGCCCAGAGTCGCGCGGCATTTGCCCGCGGTGCATTGACCGCGGCTTGCTGGATTGTCGGCAGGCAGGCCGGCCTGTACAGCATGGCTGATGTGCTCGGCATGCATGTGCAGCGAAACTGAGGGGCATGGACGCGCGCCCGCGTCTTCCGTTAAAATTCCCTTAGTTTGATTGCTGCCCGCGGACTGGCCGTGGGAATCTGGCGGGGGGCTGGCGGGCCTTCCCGCAACGCGCGTAAGGAGGAGGTGTCTTTGGAACAACCGGCCATCCTGGCTCTCGAGGACGGTACGATTTTCCGAGGCATTTCCATTGGCGCGGCCGGTCTGACGGTCGGCGAAGTGGTGTTCAACACCGCCATGACGGGTTATCAGGAAATCCTCACCGATCCATCCTATTGCCGGCAACTGGTTACTTTCACCCATCCGCATATCGGCAACACCGGCATCAATCCCCAGGACGGCGAATCCCCGCGGGTCATGGCGGCCGGTCTCATAATCCGCGACTTGTCACTGCATATGAGCAGCTGGCGGGCCGAGGAATCGCTGCCTGCCTATCTCAAGCGTGAGAAGATCATTGCAATCGCCGGCATTGACACCCGCAAACTCACGCGCTTGCTGCGGAAGAAGGGAGCGCAAAATGGCTGCATTCAGGCGGGTGCGGATGCCGATGAAGCCGTGGCGCTGCGTGCAGCGCGCGCATTCCCCGGACTCAAGGGCATGGACCTTGCCAGGGTAGTGAGCACAAAAAAACCCTATGCATGGAACCACGGTACTTGGCAATTGAGCAGCAATACGAGTCCCGTGGTGAAAAGCCTGCGTTTCCATGTCGTGGCCTATGACTATGGCATCAAGTACAACATCCTGCGCATTCTTGCGGATCACGGTTGCCGCGTTACCGTGGTGCCCGCCACTCAAACGGCGCATGACACGCAGGCGCTGAAGCCCGATGGATTGTTTTTTTCCAACGGACCCGGTGATCCGGAACCCTGTGATTACGCCATACGGGCACTGCGCGAATTCCTGAAGACCGGTATACCAA
>DAHVFI010000019.1 GCA_027317045.1 Gammaproteobacteria bacterium | reverse complement strand
ACTCTGTTGTGCTGCGACACTCAGGGATACCGCAATCTTTCAACACTTATCACGAGAAGTTATCTGGAGGGCCAGCAGCGTGGTATTCCTATGCTGGAACGCCAATGGCTCACCGGGCATAACCATGGGTTGATTGTGTTGTCCGGCGGGCGCGAAGGCGATGTGGGCCGCGCGCTTCTGGCGGGTCATACTGACAGGGCTCGTGTACTGTTGAATGACTGGCTGGAATTGTTCCCGGAGCGCTTCTACATGGAGCTGCAGCGCACCGGCCGTGAAGCTGAGGAGGACTATTTGAGTGCGGTGGTGCAAATCGCAGGAGCAAGTGGTGTGCCCTTGGTAGCCACGAACGATGTGCGCTTTCTTAGACAGGAAGAATTCGATGCCCATGAGGCCCGCGTCTGTATACAGTCAGGACATACCCTGAATGATCCACGACGCCCGCGACGTTATAGCGAGCAACAGTATTTGCGCAGTCAGGAGGAAATGCTACAACTGTTCTCGGATTTGCCGGAAGCGCTGGAAAACAGTGTAGAGATTGCCAGGCGCTGCAACTTCACGCTACGTCTGGGCGAAAATTTCCTGCCAGCCTATCCCATACCCGAGGGCCATAGCATCGAAAGTTTCCTGCGCGCCGAGGCGCATGCCGGCCTGGAGCAGCGACTTGCCAGGTTGTTGCCCGATGCCGGTGGAGACCGTGAGCAGCGTGTAAGCCCTTACCGCGAACGATTGATGTCAGAGCTGGATGTGATTCTGCGCATGGGTTTTGCCGGCTATTTTCTAATCGTGGCGGATTTCATCCGTTGGGCTAGGCAACACGGAGTGCCGGTGGGTCCGGGCCGCGGTTCCGGTGCCGGTTCACTGGTGGCCTATGCGTTAGGGATCACCGATCTGGATCCCCTGGAACACGATCTGTTGTTCGAACGCTTCCTCAATCCCGAGCGTGTGTCCATGCCGGACTTCGATGTGGATTTTTGCATGGAAAGCCGAGATCGGGTGATCGACTATGTGGCGGCACGCTACGGCCGCGGACGGGTTTCCCAGATCATCACCTATGGCAGCATGGCGGCACGCGCCGTGGTGCGTGATGTGGGCCGCGTGCTCGGCCATCCCTATGGCTACGTGGACCAGATCGCCAAACTCATTCCTTTCGAGCTGGAAATGACCCTGGACAAGGCCTTGCAACAGGAGCCGGAACTGCGCGCCCGCTACCAGAAAGAGGACGAAATACGCCAGCTCCTGGACCTGGCGCGTTCCCTGGAAGGTTTGGCGCGCAATGCCGGCAAGCATGCGGGTGGTGTAGTGATTGCGCCGGCCGAACTCACGGAATTCATGCCGCTTTATTGCGAAGCCGGCAGCAGCCATCCGGTCACGCAGTTGGACAAGGACGATGTGGAAGCCATAGGCTTGGTCAAATTCGACTTTCTGGGTTTGCGGACCCTAACCATCATTGATTGGGCGGTAGGTATCATCAACCGGCAACGTCATGCCAGCAACGCGGCGCCTATCGATATCAGCACTATCCCGATGGATGATGCAGCCACCTATGCACTGCTGAAACGTTGCCAGACCACGGCAGTCTTCCAGTTGGAATCACGCGGCATGAAGGATCTGATCCGCCGGCTCAAGCCCGACCGTTTTGGGGATATCGTGGCGCTGGTAGCGCTGTTTCGTCCCGGCCCCCTGCAGTCCGGTATGGTGGACGATTTCATGGCGCGCAAGCATGGCAAAGCCAGAGTGGATTATCCGCACCCCAAGCTGGAACCTATCCTGAAACCTACCTACGGTGTGATTCTCTACCAGGAGCAGGTGATGCAGATCGCCCAGGTCCTGGCCGGCTATACTTTGGGTGGTGCTGATCTTCTGCGCCGCGCCATGGGCAAGAAAAATGCGGAGGAGATGGCCCTGCAACGGGATGTATTCGTGAAAGGTGCGATAGCGCGCGGCGTGGTTCCACGGCTGGCGACGCATATTTTCGATTTGATGGAGAAGTTCGCAGGCTACGGTTTCAATAAATCCCACTCCGCCGCCTACGCGCTGCTCGCCTATCAAACAGCCTGGCTCAAGGCTCATTATCCAGCCGCCTTCATGGCAGCCGTGCTGTCCTCCGATATGGACCATACCGATAAAGTAGTGACGCTCATAAACGAGTGCCGCGCCATGGAATTGAAAATCCTGCCGCCGGATATCAATCATTCCGATTACCGATTTGCAGTGGCGGACGCAGGCAGCATCCGCTACGGTCTGGGTGCCATCAAGGGCGTCGGGTTAGCGGCCATTGAAGGTGTAATGGCAGAGCGAACGCACAACGGTGATTTTAAAACTATCGAAGATTTCTGCCGACGCATTGATTTGCAAAAAGCCAATCGCCGCGTCATCGAGGCATTGATTCGTGCCGGCGCTTTGGATGTGCTCGGTCTCAACCGCGCCACCCTCATGGCGCGGCTGCCGGACGCATTGGCACGAGCGGATCAGAGTACCCGTGCCAGTGCGGCGGGGCAGGATGATATGTTTGGTCTGGTGGGCTCGGGGATGGTGAAGCCGGAGCAGCTGCAAACAACGTCATTACTGCCGGACTGGGACGAGGATGAGCGTCTGCGCGGTGAGCGGGATACCCTGGGTTTGTATCTAACCGGTCATCCCGTGACCCGCTACGCTGCCGATTTGCGCCACGTGGTAACCGCACCGCTGGGTGAGCTGGCGGATGAATCGCCGCCGCAAAGCAATGGTGAGCGCGGTTATGGGTACGATCCGACATCGCGCAATGTGATAGCGGCAGGTTTGGTGGTGGATTTGCGCAAACGCGGCGGGCGTGTGAGCCTGGTGCTGGACGACCGCAGCGGCCGGCTTGAAGTCACCCTGTTCGAAGATGCCTATCAGCGCTTCCGGGCCCTGGCAGTGAAGGACAAGGTGGTGGTGGTCGAGGGCCGGCTGGCATTCGACGAATTCATTAGCGGCTGGCGCATCACCGTGAAGAACATGTACGGGGTGGACGAACTGCGGGAGCGGTACCTACGCCGCTTGGACATAGAGTGGACAGCGGATGCAGGGGTGGACTTCGCCGCCCGCCTCAAGGAGACGCTCAAGCCGCATCTGGGCGGCCGCTGCAGCGTCTGGGTGCGGTACCGGGGGGCGGGTGCCAGTGTGCCCATGTCACTGGGAGAGGCCTGGAAGGTGCATCCCGCCGAGATCCTGACCCGGCGCATGGAAACCTGGCTGGGACCGGCAAGCATCACATTGCACTACGGCACCCGTCCGCTTGACCCTGCCCATGAAGCGGCCAGCGCCTGAGGGGCTTGTGCCCCAGGGCCTCAGCCGGTAACGTTTATCACCCTACAGGCCCGCTGAACAATGAATCTTAATTTCCTCGAATTTGAACAACCCATCGCCGAACTCGAAGCTAAAATCGAGGAACTGCGCTTCGTCGGCGATGAGTCCGCCGTCAGCATCACCGACGAAATCGAACGCCTGCAGGCGAAAAGCCGGACCCTCACGGAAACCATTTTTTCCAGCCTGAACCCTTGGCAGGTGGCGCAGTTGGCGCGCCATCCGCTGCGTCCCTATGCGCTGGATTATATTCAGAAAATCTTCACCGATTTCGAGGAATTGCACGGTGACCGAGCTTTCGGAGACGACCCTGCCATCGTTGCCGGCGTGGCCCGGCTGGAGGGACGCCCGGTGGCCATCATCGGCGAGCAGAAAGGTCGTGATACCAAGGAAAAAGTCCGCCGTAATTTCGGTATGCCGCGCCCCGAGGGTTATCGCAAGGCGCTGCGTATCATGAAACTGGCGGAGCGTTTTCGATTGCCGCTCATGACCTTGATCGACACGCCCGGCGCCTACCCCGGGGTGGGTGCGGAGGAGCGCGGCCAAAGCGAGGCTATTGCCCGTAACCTGTTCGAGATGTCCACGTTGCGGGTGCCTATTATCTGCACCATCATCGGTGAAGGCGGCTCCGGCGGCGCCTTGGCCATCGGGGTGGGCGACCGTGTCATCATGTTGCAGTACAGTATTTATTCGGTGATTTCGCCGGAGGGCTGCGCTTCCATCCTGTGGAAGAGCGCGGACAAGGCCAGCGAGGCAGCGGAAGCCATGGGCATTACCGCCGAACGCCTGAAGAGCCTGGGGCTCATTGACACGGTGCTGAAGGAACCCTTGGGTGGCGCGCATCGCAATGCGGATGCCATGGCGGCCACAATCAAGAGCACACTCGGCGATGCCCTCACCCGTCTCGAACATGTCTCCATGGATGAAGTGTTGGAAGCACGCTACAAGCGCTTCATGTCGTTCGGGAGTTTCAAGGAGTGAGCATCGTCTCCATCCACCGCTCGTGAGCTTCGATTCTGTCAAATTGACAATGGTGCTGCGCGGCCTCCCGGCCGCGCGTTGCTATTGGGTGGGGTTTAGCGGCGGACTGGACTCCACGGTGTTGCTGCATGCGCTCGTACAGCAAGAATCCGCGCTGGTAGCCCGGCTGCGGGCGTTGCATGTGAATCATCATCTTTATTCTAAATCGGATGACTGGCAGCGGCATTGTGAGCAGCTGTGTGCGGCATTGCAGGTGCCGCTTGAATGCCGGAGTGTCAGGATCAACCCCGCAAAGGGGCAAAGTCTCGAGGCCATTGCCCGTGAACAGCGTTACCAGGTGTTTCGGACGTTAATAGGGGAAGATGACCTGCTGCTGCTGGCCCATCATCAGGATGACCAGCTGGAGACCTTCTTGCTGCAGGCATTGCGCGGCGCAGGACTGCGTGGGCTGGCTGCCATGCCGATGATCGCCTCCTTCGAGTCGGGCCATCTGGCGCGTCCTTTGCTCGGATTCTCGCGCAATGAGTTGCAGGCCTGGGCGGAAACACAAAAACTCACTTGGCTGGATGATCCCAGTAACGCTGATCCCGGCTTTAACCGCAATTATCTGCGCCGTGAAGTGGTCCCTGTGATCCGCCAACGCTGGCCGTCGGCAGCGGCAACGGTGGCACGCAGCGCACGCCATTGTGGCGAGGCCCTGGGGTTATTAGCCGCGGTGGCGGAAGAAGATTGGAGACACTGTGTCGGGGACCAAGGCCAAGTGTTGCCGGTGGCTGCCTTGCAGGAACTCGGGGCTGCGCGGGCAAAAAACCTGCTGCGATACTGGCTGGAAAAGCTGCAGTTGCCATTGCCACCAGCCCATAAGCTTGAACAGATGATCAGCGAGCTATTGCCGGCCCGCGCCGACCGTAATCCCTGCGTTTCCTGGGAAGGCGCGGAAGTGCGGCGTTATCGCGGCCGTTTGTACGGCTTATTACCCTTGCCTGCGAAGCCGCGGCGCGAATTCAGACTCACGCGGGGGGAAGAAACCGCAATGGGGCCTGGTATGGGGACACTCCGGCTGGCGCCAACCACGAAAGGCGGGTTGCGTGCGGCGGGTTGCCCCACCGAGGGTCTTAGGGTGTGTTTTCGTTCCGGGGGCGAAGTCTGCAAGCCCGCAGGTCAGGCCCATCATCGGCCTCTCAAGAAGTGGCTGCAGGAATTCAAGGTGGTGCCCTGGATGCGTGACCGTCTGCCGCTGCTCTATAGCGGCGATCAGCTGGCGGGGGTGGCGGGTTTGTTTGTTTGCGCGCCTTTTGCCGCTGGAGCAGATGAACCGGGTTTGCGCATTGACTGGTCATCGCATGCCGCTCTGCATTGAAGGGCTGCGACACCGGCAGCCCGGCATCATTCGCTTCATTCAAGCTTCTGATTCTGTTAGGCTGTACTCCCGATTCAGCGGAGCCATCCCGGCACCGCGTCGGGAGTCCTGATGGCCCATTTCGTGTTTGTCACTGGTGGCGTGGTTTCTTCCCTGGGGAAGGGTATCGCCTCCGCCTCTTTGGGCGCCATTCTGGAAGCCCGTGGCCTCAAGGTCACCATGGTGAAGCTGGATCCCTATATCAACGTGGATCCCGGCACTATGAGCCCATTCCAGCACGGCGAGGTATTCGTCACCGATGACGGTACCGAGACCGACCTGGATCTGGGCCACTACGAACGTTTCGTGCGCGCCCGCATGGGGCGCAGCAACAATTTCACCACCGGCCGCATCTACGAGAACGTAATCCGCAAGGAACGTCACGGCGACTATCTCGGCGGCACCGTACAGGTGATCCCGCACATCAC
>DAHVFI010000275.1 GCA_027317045.1 Gammaproteobacteria bacterium | reverse complement strand
GCCCCGTAACCCACCACACGCTCGGGGGTACCGGCAGTGTCGCCGGAATTGCGCAGATCGAGACGCTGAACCCGCAGGTTGCGTGCACGCGCCACCGTTAGCAGACCGTTGATGGGAATGGCGCCGCAGGCCTGGTGGTCCTTGATGGGAATCCGGAGTGTTTCCACGTGGCGCGCGGTGTCCTCATCCAGTTGACGGGCTAAGTCATAAGCGTGGTAATGGCTCAGGTCAGAGCTGATTACCACGAGTGTTTCTTCTCCGCCCCAAAGGGTTTCCAGCACTTGGGCCACTTCATCCGGCTGTGCCCAACCTACCACCAGCGGCACCAGCGTAAACTCATTTAACAGCGTTTGCAGGAAGGGCAGGTGTACTTCCAAGCTATGCTCTAGTTGGTGTGCATGATCCGAAGCTCCCACTTGCGGAAGGCCCTCAATCAGAGTGATCGCCTTCCGATCCAGTGGGACATCGCCCAAGGGTGTACGGAAAGACTCTACACTGGGCAGTGCCAGCCCACGCAGGGCTACCCGATGGGCCGGGCCTAACAGCACCACCCGCCGGATGGCCTCTCCTAGCCCTCTCAAAGCGTTGTAAGCCCGCGCGGCAATGGGACCTGAGTAGAGGTAGCCCGCGTGGGGTGCGATCAGGGCCTTTGGAGCCGGGTCCCGCAAAGGATTCTCGGCCAGCAGGCGTCGCAGCAGGGCGCGCAGCTCGGCGGCGTCTTCCGGATAGAACAGTCCCGCCACGGCAGCGGCGCGAATGCGAGGGCTCGCGGTCATATACTTAAGCTTAGTACGCTACAGGCCTGCCAATGGAAAACCGCCCTGAAACCGTTATCCCCACCCGTTACTGGCATGCCCTGGCAGACGGCAAAATACAGTGCGATGTCTGCCCGCGTGCCTGCAAACTGAATGAAGGGCAGCGGGGTTTGTGCTTTGTGCGCGGGCGCGAGGCCGACCAGATCAAGCTCTTCAGCTATGGACGTTCCAGCGGTTTCTGTGTTGATCCGGTCGAAAAGAAGCCGCTCAATCATTTTCTGCCGGGCACATCAGTGCTGTCGTTCGGCACCGCCGGCTGCAATCTGGCTTGCAAATTCTGCCAGAACTGGGATATGTCCAAGTCCCGCGAGATGGATAGGCTCATGGACCTCGCCATGCCGGAAACCTTGGCGCAAACCGCGCGTGCACTCGGCTGCGCCGGCATGGCCTACACCTACAATGATCCGGTGGTTTTCATGGAATACGCCATGGATGCAGCGGATGCCGGTCACGAACTAGGCATCCAATCCATCGCCGTGACTGCGGGTTATATATGCGAGCAACCACGGCATGAGTTCTACCAACATATGGATGCGGCTAATGTGGATTTGAAGGGCTTCACTGAGGAGTTCTACAGGAAAATCTGTGGGGGTCATCTACAGCCGGTACTGGATACACTTTTATATCTTAAACACGAGACCAAAGTATGGTTAGAAATCACCACGCTGTTGATACCGGGCGCAAATGATTCAGAAAATGAAATCGAAGGGCTGACCCAGTGGGTGATGGAAAATCTGGGTCCGGATGTGCCGGTCCATTTCACCGCATTTCATCCAGACTGGAAAATGCGAGATAAGCCGCCGACATCACCGCGGACGCTAACCATGGCGCGTGATATCGGCATCAAGAACGGACTGCATTACTGTTATACCGGCAATGTCCACGACCGTAAGGGCGGTAGCACCTACTGCCGTCAATGTGGAACATTATTGATCGAGCGCGACTGGTATGAACTCGGGAAATGGCAGCTCACGGGTAGCGGAAAATGTCGGCAGTGTGGTACTGCCTTGGCGGGTATTTTCAACGAGAAACCGGGTGATTGGGGCAGGCGGCGTATGCCAGTGCAAATCAGAGCCGCAGAATCTGCGATTAATTGAGTATCGGGCGGTCACCGCGATAAGACAAAAGCTATGATATGCCACTTGAATCAAACTTATAGAATACGAGTCAACTCTAATCGCAATGCTGCAAGGGCGCACATGGGTTATCAGGATAGACAGAGTGATTCCGATCGTGGATGCTGCGCTGACAGAAAACATTTACTTCGGCCGGGCAAACAGCAAACCAAGGTAAGAATATAGCATGCATATCGAAAGCGAAAAATTTTATCATATTCACAAACACAGCTCTCCAAAATGGATTGAGGGGGCCACTTTCATGTTCGGAGATGAACCCAATAACTCCTGGCGTGCCTTCGAGGTGGCGCGGCGTGGTATCACTAATCCTGAAACCAACGAGGTGTTTACCGTTGACATGGTGGCGTTCCGGGCCTTGCATGTGTACCGCAAACAGGGCAAAAAGGATCCGCATCTGGGTTTCTACCATTACAATCCAGTCATGACCTTGGCGGAAACCCTCGACAGCTTGTTTTTGTCCACGCGCATGGTACGTGAGCTGGTATTGGAGGATGTGCGCCGACAGATGTATCCGGATCTGCCTTCGCGTTCAAATTGCATCTGGCTGATACCAGAAGACGAACGCGCCGTGCGTTTCTGGCTGGAAAATATGCGCGGCGATCATAAGAAAGTATTCCGCGTCCGTGCTACGGGCGAGATGCACCGCGCCCCGCAACAGCAGGTCATGGGTGATACTATTTCATTGATGGAATGGCGCAAGCGCGCCCTCGATTACTGGAATGGTGTGGACATGGAATCTTACGATGATGAAATCACTTGCACCGGCGAGATCGAGGTACTAGAAGAACTGCCCAGCTCCAATTTCTGATTACTGTTTGCGAAACATCCGCGGAAGCAATGACCATGCCTGCCGCAAACCCGCAAGTCGCGCGATTATTCCGCGGCCGTACAGCACCGTCAGCACCCCCCTCAGTCCTTTGTAGCCCTGCTGGTCATAGGGCATCCAAAATGGCTGGCACCGGGCAAGTTTGAGCCAATCGCTGACTATAACCTGCGGCGTGGTGACCGCTTCGAAAGCGAAGCGCCCGTGACCGCGGCCATTGCCGGAATCCTTGAAACCGCCCCAAGGGGTTTCGGTCAGGCCATGGGAAAGCAGATGGTCGTTGATCGTGACAGCGCCGGCCCGGATTTGTACCGCGAGCATGGCCGCCTTGCGCAGGTCGCGCGACCACACCGAGGCGCTCAGACCATAGTGTGAATCGTTGGCGAGGCGTATAGCCTCCGCATCGCCGGCGACCTGCATGACACCCAGTATCGGGCCAAAGGTTTCATCCCGCATGATGGTCATGCCGTGGTTCACCTGCGTAAGCACCATGGGCGAAATGAAATGCGGATTAGCTTCCAGAGCCGGCCCTGCCTTGGCCGCGACGGTGGCACCGCGCTGAAACGCTTCTTCCAGCTGCCGTCGCACCGTGTCTACCTGACGGTCAGTACACAACGGACCGACATCCACGTTGAAATCCATGCCATGGCCCACGCGCAAGGCCCTCACTTTTTGCGTGAGCCGCTGCATGAAACCCGCGTAAACAGCCTGATGGACATAGATGCGTTCCACACCGGCGCAGGATTGACCGGCGTTGGACAGGCCCGCCCACACGGCACCGGCGGCAGCGCGCTCCAGATCCGCATCGTCACACACAATCATGGCATCCTTGCCACCCAGCTCGAGTGATACGGGTGTGAGCGTACGCGCAGCCTTCTCCATCAGCAGCTTGCCGACCGACACCGAACCGGTAAAGAACAGTTTGTCCACTCCATTGCCGGATTCAAGCAATAATTCGCCGGCCGATGGCCCGTCGATATGAATGTGATGGAACACGCCCGCCGGCAGCCCGCTTTCACGAAACATACGCTCCATGAATGTGCCAACCGCTATGGTTTCTGGGGCAGTCTTGAACACCACCGTGTTGCCTGCCAGCAGCGCCGGCACGATCTCGTGCATGGGAATGCCAAGAGGGTAGTTCCAGGGCGAGATGACGCCCACCACGCCCCACGGTATGCGGTGCACTGTGCTGCGCTTGCTGAAGAACAGCAGGGAGCCGTTTTTCAGATGTTGCGGCGCTAGGGATTTCTGCGCGTTTTTCTCATACCAGCGGCTTCCGGCCACCGTCGGCATGACTTCGGTGGCAAGTGCATCCACCCGGGTCTTGCCCACGCAATCGGAGATGGTTTTCGCGGTTTCGTCCATGTGCACCATCAGCCAGCGGCGCAGCCCGCGGATGGCGCGTTGGCGTTTTGCCAGCGGCAGAGCCGCCCACCCGGGTTGGGCTGCGCGTGCGGCGCGCAGCACGGCGCGGACCTCGTCGGCGCTTTGCCAGGGGTAGCGACCGATCAGTTCGCCGCTGGCAGGATTGTGCAGGGTAACGCCCGGTATAGCCGCTGATTCAGGGGTTAGGCTCATTGATATTTCGGCAACGGGTATGTTCAAAAGACAAACTGAGTGCTCTGCAGGATGACGTCAAAGGCAACGATCGCGCGTTCGCCGCCACCCTTGAACGGATATACGTAGTGGATGTAGTAGGGTGGAAAAATGATGAGGTCGCCGGTTTGGGGATGCAAGCGGCGCGTGAGGCTGATACCGTGATGATGGGCCACGGGGTGCGGATTGAGGAACTCGATGCAGCCTTCGGGTTTAGGTTTTTCCGGCACCGCCACGTAATACACGCCGCTGGCGAGATTACCGACACTGGGGTGCATGTGCGGGGCCTGCCAATCGCCTGCTGACAGGATATTGGCCCAGGACACGAGGCGTGCGCGGCTGGTCTCTACTTTGTTGTCGTAGGCCTTTTCCAGGTAGCGCGCCACGCCCGGCAGGATGACTTCCTCGCGCAGACGGCGAATGACAGTTTCCGGACGGTGCAGGAACATCATCTTTTTCGGGGTTTGATAGCCGCCATAGGTGGTGATAGTACCGGACAGAGCCTCGTTTTCCTGTTTATCATCCAAATGTAAATCGCGCAGCTTGCGCACAATCTCAAAAGTCTCGTGGTTGATTTCATCCACGTCGGTGTGGTGACTGACCATCACGTGGATGGGAAAGTGATCTTCGAAGCGGGTGTCGTGCTGGGCACTCATTGTAGGGTCGCTCATTTAGCCTCACCCGCAAGGTACAGCCAGGTTTCCAGCACCGTGTCCGGGTTGAGGGAAATACTCTCGATGCCCTGTTCCAGCAGCCAGCGGGCCAGATCGGGGTGATCCGAAGGACCCTGACCGCAGATGCCGATGTATTTCTTGTATTTGCGGCAGGCCTGGATGGCCATGGATAACATCGCCTTAACGGCGTCGTTGCGTTCGTCGAACAGATGCGCGATGACGCCGGAATCCCGATCCAGGCCGAGAGTCAACTGCGTCATATCATTGGAGCCGATGGAGAATCCGTCAAAGTATTCGAGAAACTGCTCCGCCAATACCGCATTCGACGGCAGCTCGCACATCATGATGAGCTTGAGGCCGTTTTCGCCGCGCTTCAGACCGTTAGCGGCGAGTAGCTCCGTTACCTGCCGCGCTTCCTCCACGGTACGCACGAACGGGATCATCACCTGCACGTTGGTAAGGCCCATATCCTCGCGTACTTTGCGGAGTGCACGGCACTCCAGTTCAAAACAATCACGGAAACTAGCTGCGATATAGCGTGAGGCACCGCGGAAACCCAGCATGGGATTTTCTTCATGGGGCTCATACTGACGCCCACCGATAAGATTGGCATACTCGTTGGACTTGAAATCCGAGGTGCGCACAATCACCGGTTCGGGCGCGAACGCCGAGGCTATAGTCGCGATGCCTTCCACCAGCCGTTCCACATAGAAACTCACCGGGTCCTGGTAACCGGCGATACGCTCCTGAATCTGCCGCTTGATTTCGGCGGATTGTGCCTCGAAATTAATCAGCGCTTTCGGATGCACGCCGATCATGCGGTTGATGATGAATTCCAGTCGCGCCAACCCCACGCCCTTATGGGGCAGCATGGCAAAACCGAAGGCACGTTCCGGATTACCGACGTTCATCATGATTTTGAGCGGTGCCTTGGGCATGTGGTCGAGGCTGATCTCACGATACTCAAACTCCAGCTTACCGGCGTAGATGTAACCGGTGTCACCTTCGGCACAGGACACGGTGACCGGTTGGCCGTCCTTGATCTTGAGGGTGGCTTCACCGCAGCCTACGACCGCCGGGATGCCGAGTTCGCGGGCGATGATGGCTGCATGACAGGTGCGACCACCCCGATTGGTGACGATGGCGGCCGCGCGCTTCATGATGGGTTCCCAATCCGGGTCCGTCATATCAGTAACCAGTACGTCTCCTTCCTTAATGCGATTCATTTCGCTGATATTCTGGATAATTTTTGCCGTGCCGGCGCCGATTTTCTGGCCGATGCTTCTGCCTTCAGCAAGCACTGGACCTTGCGTCTTGAGCGTGTAACGCTCAATGCTTTGGTTTCTCCGGCTTTTGACTGTTTCCGGGCGTGCTTGCAGGATGTAGAGCTTGCCATCGGCGCCATCTTTGGCCCACTCGATATCCATGGGCCTTGCATAATGTTTCTCGATGATCAGTGCCTGTTTTGCCAAGTTGATCACCTCCGCATCGCTGATACAGAAGCGCGCACGTGCCTCCGCGTGCACCTCGATGGTTTTTACCGTGCGGCCGTGACTGTTGCCATCGCCATAGATCATCATGCTGGTCTTGCTGCCGAGATTACGGCGTACCATGGGGTACTTGCCGGCCGCTAATGCCGGTTTGTACACGTAAAACTCATCCGGATTCACCACGCCTTGTACCACGGTTTCACCCAGGCCATAAGCAGCGGTGATAAACACAACTTTGTCAAAACCGGATTCGGTGTCCAGGGTAAACATAACACCGGCAGCGCCAAGATCGCTGCGCACCATGCGCTGGATACCCGCCGAGAGCGCAACTTGCGCATGATCGAAACCATGATGTACGCGATAGGCAATGGCACGATCATTGAACAGTGAGGCGAACACCTCTTTCATGGCCTGCAATACCTGCTCAATGCCGCGCACATTGAGGATGGTTTCCTGCTGACCGGCGAACGAGGCATCCGGCAGGTCTTCGGCAGTAGCAGAGGAACGCACGGCCACGGAGATTTTATTTCCAGATTGCTGCATCAGCGTTGCATAGGCTGCGCTGATGGCCTGCTCCAGGCCAGCAGGGAAGGGCAATGCAGCAATCCATTGACGGATGCACGCACCGGTGGCGGCGAGGCTTACGACATCGTCCACATTGAGTTGCGCGAGTTCCTTTGCAATACGCGTCGCCAAACCATCATGGGCGAGGAATTCGCGGTACACATCGGCGGTAGTAGCGAACCCGCCTGGCACCACGACGCCTAGCTGAGTGAGATGGCTGATCATTTCGCCCAGAGAGGCATTTTTGCCGCCCACCTTGTCCACATCGTGCATGCCAAGGTGCTCAAACCCAATGACGTAACGCTCATCCATCGGTGAAATCCTCAATGACCGGTTGCAATGCTTGGCAGGGTATACTGGATTGCAGATTTCCAGCCGTGTTTGATGATAGTTATAACCATCCTGTCCTGACGGCCAAGCATGGAAAAACGACGCACAGTATTCTTCATTTCAGATCGCACCGGCATCACCGCCGAAGCCCTGGGGCGTAGCCTCATGAGTCAGTTCAATGGGGACGGATTCCGGCAGGTCACTTTGCCATTTATCGCCAATATTGACAAGGCGAACGAGGCGGTGGCACGCATCACTGCAGCGGGTGTGGAAGACGGCATCCGGCCCATTGTTTTCAGCACCATGGTGGATGACGCCCTACGTCTGATCATTCAAGGCAGCGAAGCCTTGTACCTGGATTTTTTCGAGGCTTTCATCGGCCCCCTTGAACGCGAGCTGGGCATGAAATCTTCCCATACCGCCGGCCGAGCCCATGCCTCGGCGGATAACGCCGCCTACATTCAGCGCATCGAGGCGGTAAATTTTGCGCTTGCGAGTGATGATGGTATTAGCACCAAGCGCTATCCGGAAGCTGATGTGGTGCTGGTGGGGGTGTCGCGCTCCGGGAAAACCCCCACCTGCCTTTATCTGGCGCTGCAATTCGGTATTTTTGCGGCCAATTACCCGCTTACAGAGGATGATCTGAGTCGCGGACAATTGCCAACAGTGTTGGCGCCTTACCGGGCCAAAATCTATGGTCTCACCATTGAACCGACGCGCTTGCAGCAGATCCGCTATCACCGCCGCCCGGACAGCCGCTATGCATCATCCGATCAGGTACGCTATGAAGTCCAACAGGCGGAGGATATTTTTCGGGCGGCAGGGGTGCCGTACATGAACACTACGCATCCTTCCATCGAGGAAATCGCCACCACCATACTGCATCAGATTGGCATCCAGCGCCGTTTCTGATTTGTCAGGTGACAGCAGTTGGCGCCGTGATGCCGTGGCTTTCGAGCCGTGCCAATGTGCGCGCCATGCGTGAAAGCGGTGCCAGTATCGCCGCGGAAGTTTGGAAATGCCGAGCCGGGTCTGGTTCGTACTGTTCCAGATAAATGCGCAGGATGGCGCCATGGGTACCGGTGCCAGACAGACGATATACGATTCGCCCGCCGCCCACCGTTGTTAGCCATAAGCCTTGATTCAGGCTGACGCTGTGATCCACCGGATCATGATAGGTGAAATTCTCTGCGGCCTGGACGGTGTAGCCCGCCACGGTTGCATCGGCCAGTTCACCGAGGCGCGAACCCAGCAGGCGCATGAGAGTCTGTGCCTGCCCCGCATCTCTGATGAAATAATCTTCACGCTGGAAAAAATCCCGGCCATACTCGCGCCAGTGCTTGATAAGAATGTCGCCCACTGACTCGGAGCGTGCGGCGATAAGATTCAGCCAGAACAACACCGCCCACAGCCCGTCTTTTTCGCGTGCATGATTGCTGCTGGTGCCAAAGCTTTCTTCGCCACACAGGGTGACCAGGCCGGCATCCAGCAGGTTGCAGAAGAAGCGCCAACCGGTGGGTGTTTCATAACAAGGGATGCCGAGCCTCTGCGCCACCCGATCCAGCGCATGGCTGGTGGGAAGGGAACGCGCCACACCGGCGAGTCCCGCGGAATAACCGGGTACGAGGTGAGCGTTGGCGGTCAGCACAGCGAGGCTGTCGCCGGGAGAGACCGCAAGACCGCGGCCAAGGATCATGTTGCGGTCACCGTCGCCGTCGGATGCAGCGCCGAAATCCGGGCTGTCGGCATCTTTGAAAAGCTGAAGCAAGTCCGCAGCATCCTGCGGATTGGGGTCCGGATGCCCGCCGGCAAAATCCTCCAAAGGTGTCCCATGCAATACCGATCCTGGCGGCGCGCCCAGACGGCGCTCGAAAATCTCCCGGGCATACGGACCGGTGACAGCGTGCCGCGCATCAAAGCGCATGCGAAATTCGCCGTTGCTTAGTAAAGCACGGATGCGCTCGAAATCGAATAGGCGCTCCAGGACGCTGACATAGTGAGATATCGGGTCAATGATTTCGATGCGCATGTCGCCGAGCTGTTGTTGCCCCAGCTTATCAAGTTCAACCCTTGGTTTTGCCTCCAGCGTGAAATAACGGGTGATTGCCAGGCTGCTTTGATAGATAGCGTCGGTGACGGTTTCAGAAGCCTGACCGCCATTGGCGATATTCAGTTTGATGCCGAAATCACCCTTAGGTCCTCCCGGATTATGGCTGGCGGTGAGAATGAAGCCGCCAACGCCGCCCATGTGAGGAATAAGCAGCGCAGCCGCCGGTGTGGATAACAACCCCCCACATCCAACTATGCATTTTTTGACTCCATTTGCGGCCGCCATGCGCAGCAAGGTAGCGATGGCTTCACGGTTGTAGTAGCGACCGTCGCCGCCGATAACGAGTGTGCCATTTTTCAGGGTTGAGACAGCGTCAAATGCGGACTGGATAAAATTCTCAAGATAGTGCGGCTGCTGAAATGTACGAACAGGTTTACGTAACCCAGCGGTACCAGGCTTTTGATCGTTGAAAGGGCGGGTGGAAACGGTACGAATTTTCATCTTGCTCCACGCGGGGGTATTGCCAAACCCGTTGATTCGCGGGCCTATGATATAGTTTCAGGATGCTCATAGAAACAGTTGGACAACGTGTACGCTTGGTGCGGCCGCGCAGTTTTGCGGGGTTGATGACCCTTTATGAGGGCAATCACACGCGCTTGCGACAGTTACTTGGCAATTTATGGCGCCTGCCATCCAGGTTGGTTTCCACAAGTTCAAGTGATTTGAGTATCCACCTTACGTTGGATGAACACAGTCGCTATACCACCAGCTTACGTATGACCTATTGGCTGGATAGCAACGGTTTGACCTCTACTGATCCCGATCTTTTGGTGCGTATTTATCATGATGCGCGTTTGGCCGAGGCGGTAAGCTGCTGCGAACAACCGCGCCATATTGTCTTTAAGGGGTTGTGGGTGCCGGCTGCGGTTGAACTGGAGCGCCGTTGGTTGCTCAACATACTGCTTAGCAAATGGCTGGAACATTGTTTGGATCACCGGCATGTTTTTGCATGAGTGATAATCCATGGCCTGTTGGGCAAAATTCCTGATTGCGCATACCCACCTCCGGCAAAAGGCTAAGCAGCACTGCCTGTCAAGAGGGGCTGCCCTCAGTATCGGGTTTTCGGGTGTTACGATGGCATCGAAAATCCCATACCAGGCTGTGCCGACGGCGTATTGACTCCCTTGTTGCAAAAGTTCAAATTAATACACTGAATGCATTGTTCTTCACTATGATAATCAATGCTGCAGGATACAGTCGGTAAAGGATTAGGAGTTTTCTGGAATTGTCGAACCTGGAGGCAATAATCATGCTGAATTCGATTTTTCGTTGGGTTGCGCGCTGTGGTGTAGCAACAAGCGTCCTGTTGGTTCTTTTTGGGTGTTCATCAAGCTCTAATAAAGCCTACACACTCATGGCTCAGTTGCCACCGGCGTCAAAACAGCAGCTCATTATGATGGCTACTATCGATGTGGAAGGCTCGACGTGCAATGTGACGGTGATGACCTGGAGTCCCAACAAACCTTGGACGCCTTCCTGTACGGTGAACCAAGACCAGCCAACCCATAAAAACTTCACGATCAATGGGCAACCAGTGGATATTGTCGCGGTGAGCGACGGTTTCAAGGTATCGAATGCAATCTCGTTAACAGTACCGCTGCCAGCCAGTACTGCTGCGCCAGCCACAACCGCCACGGTCGCTGAGACCGCCAAAATCGACTCCCATACAAAGGCTAGTTCCGCGCCTGCCGCATCCCTGATGGTAACCAAAGCTAAGGGTAGCGCCACCACCACAGCGCCTGCCTCCGCAAGCGTTGCGGCTGCCGTGACTACCGCTCCAGGTCAAGCATTTCCAACATTATGGAATTTGGCGCTGTTCCCTGGTCATGAAAAACTGGTGGCCCAGAATCTGGGTTATCTAGTGAAAAGTGCTGGGATTAACATTGATGGCAGTGCCTGTGAGTTGGATGTGGTGTTCAAGGTCAGGTACCCTCCCTACCATCTGGACTGTGCGGTCACTACCAACAAGCGGGGTGACTTTACTTTGCTCTTCAACCCGTTCAAAGTTGCCACGGCTGCATCAAGTGGCACAAACAGCATCCTGTTGACCTCAGAAGGTCAGAGCATTTCCGGAGTCATCTGGGACTCGCATGGCTTTGACTCCTGGACCCCCAGCGTACCTCCCTCCTGGAGAGTGCGCACCAAATCAGATAACTGAGCGGGTTATAGATCATAGATAGAGCGTATGACGGGCCAAGGAAAGCGTGAAACGCCGGGGTGAGCTTCTGTGGCAGCCACAGCGGACGTAGTACCGCGAAGTCTACGGAGCGAAGTGCGGAGTCCGCGCCGCGGCCTAGAGTTGGTGTGGAGGAGGTATAAAACGGGGACGCGGAGCGTCCACCGACCGGCCGCAGAGATGTTCGTTGTCGTGGCTAGGTTTTTGGGACTACGGGTCCGTACCATATCTTCTACCGAGCCCCACAGCGCGCTATACAATAATAATTTCTGATACTTGGGATAACTTCCCCGGTATTTCTAGGGGCCGTGGGAAGGTTTTGGCATCCAGAGCCCTCGTGTTTCAGGACGAATACTCCTTGATCTCTGCATCTCTGCGACCGTCCTGCAGTCACCCTGTCGTGCTTAAATTTATGTTAAATTAACCACCCTTGTATAGCTTGGACTTATTCACGATTGAGGATTTCCAGGTCTTAACGAATGCAGTCCGAATCGCAAACTGTTTTTTGAGGAAGCTCAATCCATGACGGCGCTGTACAAAAAAATCGCACCTGGAAAGGACAGGTCACAGGAAGCGCCCACAGCCAATGGATTGTCGGATCAGAACTCCAAGCTCGTGGAGTTGTTTGAGAACCGCAATTTAATCAAGCGCGAACTGGACCAGGTCAGTACCGAGCGAGATCTGCTTAAAGCAGATGCCGGGGATTTACGCATCCGCAATGAGGAGTTGCAGCGCCAACTTACCAATCTGGAGCAAATGCTGGCGGATGCGGAGCGTGGACAGAGCGCCATCATCTATTACCGCCTGCGGGCGGTCTGGAATACCTGTAGGCAGCAGCTGCAGACTTTGGCCGGGGATCTCGCCGGCCGTTTTGAAAAAGCCGAACGTACCGGATTCGAAGAACAAGCGGAAAAGGACCGGAGCCGCCGCCTTGACGAGCTCGCGCAGCAATTCGACAAGTTGGAACGTGAGCGCCGTAATCTGCGTAACAAATTGGGTGATTTGCAAAAGCATCTACCGAATCTGCAGAAATTCTGGCACAAGGCCAAGCGCGCGGATATCCAGTTTCAGATAGACAAGCTTACCAAGCAGTTCAGGCCCATTGAAAGCCGGAAACTGGAACTGTTGGCGGCCATGGAAGAGATGCGCCGCGAAAAGCAGCAGATTTGGCCTGGAATCAACGTTGCATCCAAACGCACGGTGAATCTGTGGTTGCTGGCGCT
>DAHVFI010000206.1 GCA_027317045.1 Gammaproteobacteria bacterium | reverse complement strand
GCTATGGGCAGCACGCCCAGAATCGCGGCCATGGTAGTCATCATAATGGGCCGGAAACGCACCAGGCAGGCCTCGATGATGGCGTCCCGGGACGAAAGACTTTTCTCGCGTTTCATCTGGATGGCGAAATCCACCATGATGATGCCGTTCTTTTTCACCAGACCCACGAGCATGATGAGGCCCACGAAGCTGTAGATGTTGAGTTGTTGTCCGAACAGAATCAGCGTGAGCAGTGCCCCTACCATGGCGAGCGGCAACGCCGTGAGAATGGTGACCGGGTGGATGAAATGCTCGTAGAGGATGGCGAGCACCATGTAGATCACCAGGATGGTGATGATCAGCAGAATTGGCAGATCCACCATGGACTGCTTGAAGGTGGCCGCATTTCCGGCGAACACGCCGGTAATATCCGCCGGCAGCGCGCTGCTCGCCAATTGCTCGATACGGCCGGTGACATCCCCCAGAGACACGCCCGGCGCCAGATTGAAGGAAAAAGTGACCGAGGGCAGCTGCTGGTAATGGTCCACCTGCAGTGGGCCGACGCTGGGCGTGATGTCGGCTACACTGCGCAACGGCACCAGCGTGCCGCTGCTGCCCTGAACATAGAGCGCATTCAGAGCCGCCATGTCAGATTGGTACTGGGGCGCGAGCTGCATGATCACGAAATATTCGTCGGTAGAACCGTAAATCGTGCTTATCTGGTTGCCGCCATAGGCGTCATACAGGGTCTGCTGGATTTGCGAGGCGGTTACGCCCAGCGTGGAGGCGGTGTCGCGCAGGATGTGCACATTGATCTGCGGATTGTTGAGTTCCAGGTCGCTGTTGACATCCTGGATGCCGGATACCTTCTGCAGCTTTGGCAGGAAGTCGGCTGCGGCTTTGTCCAAAGTATTCACGTCCAGACCCTGCAGCACGTATTGATAGCTGCCATTACCTCCGATGCTGCCGATGCGGATGGCCGGCGGATTCTGGAAATACACCTGCATGTCATGCACCGGCGCCATCGCCTTGCGCAGCTGCTGGATGACTTCGTCAGCGTTGGCGCGCCGCTCGCTCATGGGCTTCAGCATGATGAAAAGACGCCCCACGTTGCCGCCGGCCGCACCGCCCTGGCCCTGGCCGGAGCTGGAGATGGCGGACGCCACGTTGGGATTCTGCCGTACGATGCGCGCCAGGCGCTGCTGCAGGCTCTGCAGTTCCTTAAAGGTGACGCCCTCGGGGGCTTGGGTGCTACCGATGATGAGTCCGGTATCCTCGGTGGGGATAAAGCCTTTGGGTACCGCCACGAAGAAATAGAATGTCAGCACCAGCATCAGGCCGGCGAGCGCCAGCATGCTGCGCCAGTGATCCACTGACCAGGTGAGTGTCCGGCCGTAGCCGTCGCGCATCCGCTCAAAACCTTTTTCGAGCGTCCGGTATAGCCGGCCGTGGCGCTCACTCTCCTTGATGAAGCGGCTGCACAGCATGGGCGTAAGAGTGAGGGACACTAAGCCGGAAATCAGGATGGCGATGGCCACGGTCAGGGCGAACTCCCGGAACAGGCGCCCGAGAATGCCGCCCATCAGCAGGATCGGGATGAACACCGCCACCAGTGACAGGGTCATGGATACCACGGTGAAACCGATTTCCTTGCTGCCGATAAGCGCCGCGCGCAGCGAGGACTCGCCCTTTTCGCGATAGCGCACGATGTTTTCCAGCATCACGATGGCGTCGTCCACCACAAAACCCACGCACAACACCAGCGCCATGAGCGATAGATTGTCGAGACTGAAGCCGGCGAGTTTCATCACCGCAAACGTGCCGATAATGGAAGTGGGCAGCGCCAGGGCGCTGATCAGCGTGGCGCGGATATTGCGCAGGAACACGAAGATCACGCCGACCACCAAGATTATGGCCAAGAGCAGCGTGAATTTGACCTCCTTGATGGAACCGTTCACATAGTCGGTGTGGTCGTGAAAAATGAACAGCCGCGCGTCGCCGGGGGCCTCGCGGGAAAGCGCCGGCAGCAGGGCATGGATAGCCTTGGAAATCTCCACCGCATTGGAACCGGGCTGGCGCTGCACCGACAGCATGATGGAAGGTTCAAGTGAATGATTGCGGCCGGTGTTGTCGAATACCTCGGTGAGCTGCTTGTCCGCCTCGACACTGTTCACTGCCTGGCCTACATCGGAGAGTTTTACCGGTGCGCCATGCTGATAGGCCACCACCAGGTTGTTGTAGGCTTGGGCATCGGTGAGCTGGCCGTCGGCCCGCACGGTGTAGGTGCGGGTGGCACCGTAGAGTGTGCCCGAGGGCAGATTAGTGTTGCCGGCCTGCACCGCCTGGACCACCTGGGTAATCGCCAGGTTGCGGGCCGTCAAAGCGTAGGGGTTCATGTACAGACGCACGGCGTATTTTTTCGCGCCGAACACGTTTACCTGGGCCACGCCCGGGACCATGGAAATCTGTTCCGCGACCCGCGTTTCGGCGTATTCGTCCAACTCGGTGAGTGGGATGTCCTTGGCGGTGAGCGCCATGAAAATGATGGGCGACGCCGACGGATTTTCCTTGAACAGGTGCGGCGGTGTCGGCATGTTGGTGGGTAACTGGCGGATGGCCTGCGAGATGGCGGTCTGCACGTCCATGGCGGCGGCATCAATATTCCGCGACAGGTCAAACTGCAGGGTGATATCGGTGCTGCCGGTATTGCTCACGGAACTCATGGATGACAGCCCCTGAATGGTGGTGAACTGTCGCTCCAGGGGTGTGGCCACCGAGGCCGCCATGGTTTCGGGATCGGCGCCGGGCAAGTCGGCGCTCACATTGATGGTGGGAAAGTCCACGTTCGGAAGTTCGCTGACCGGCAGAGTGAAATACGCCACCAAGCCGAAAATCAGTAACGCCGACGTGATCACCGTGGTCATCACCGGACGGTGAATGAAAGGCGCGGACAGATTGACTTTCACGGCGTGCCTTGCGGTTTGGCGCGGCGGCCGGAGGCGGCTTCACTGGATACCACGCGCAGGCCGGGGCGCAGGGTGCGCGGCACGCGTGTGACCACCACCTCGCCGCTTTTGAGTCCCTGGGAAATCACGGCTTCATTACCGACTTGGCGGTTCACGGTCACCGGCACGATGATTGCCTTACCGGCCTCGACGCGGTACACGAAGTTGCCGTTCTGGCCGGTTTGTACCGCGCTGTCCGGAATTACCACGGCGTCCGGCTGCACCGCCAGTTGCAGGATGACTCCCACGTACTGGCCAGGCCACAGCTGTACGTGCTGGTTGGGTATTTCCGCTTTCAGCATCACCGTACCGGTGCTGGTATTGACGGTATTATCAATAAATACCAGTTTGCCTTGGTCCAGAATGCCGCTGCCATCCTCATTGGTAACGAAGACCGTAATGCTGTGTGCGGCATCGTAATGGCGCACCTCGGAGAGTGACTGCTGGGGAATGGTGAATTGCACCAGGATGGGTTTCATCTGGTTGATGGTGACCAGCGGCGTGGCGGCGGTAGGCGTGACCACATTGCCAGCCTTGACCGCAAGGTTACCGGTCAGCCCGTCAATCGGGGATTTAATGCTGGTATAGGAAAGATTGATCTCGGCCTGTTGCAAGGCAGCTTTGGCCTGGGTTGCGGTGGCTACAGTGCTTTCATAACCCTGCGGCGAGATGTAATCCTTCGCGGCCAGCGGTGCTTCCCGGTCAGCTTGGGCTTTAGCGGTCAGGTAGGCCGCCTTGGCGGATGCCAGGGCGGCTTGAAACGGTGCGGGATCGATCAGAAACAGAGGCTGACCGGGATGTACATACTGGCCTTCCCGGAAGAACACTTGCTTGAGCACGCCGCTGATCTGAGGTTGTACCGCGACCGTGTGTTCCGATTGTACCTGGCCCACCGCCGTGAATTGAATCGGCATGGGTTTGATGACGGCGTGGGTGATATCCACCGGCAATGGCGGCGTGATACGTTTGGCATCCGCAATGCGAGCATTGCTGATAATGCGCCAAGCGACCAGCACCACCAGCATGGCGACGATCAGTCCGCCGATGGAGAGATATTTTGCTTTCTTATTCACGGTAACTCCGTTGCTTCGGTCGGGGCATTAAGACCGCCCACGGCATGGCCGAGGGCGGCCAGCGCCGTGAACCAGTTGAGCCTTGCCTGAATCTGTTGCGCGCGTGCACTGGCCAGCGTTTGTTGTGCCGTCAGCAAGTTCAGGATCGGATCCAGCCCGATGTGATAACGGGCGATTTCCACGTCCTCCGCCTGCTGCGCGCTTTTCAACTGCACGCCGGTGGTCGTGAGGCTCACCACCGCAGTGTGCAGATTTTGATAGGCCTGCCAGACTTCCAGCTCCACTTGCTGCATTAACTGCGCCGTGGTGGCCTGGCTGATGTCGATCGTGGCTTGCGCCTGTTTATTGGCGGCTTCATCGCCAAAGCCAGCGAACAGCGGGATGCTCAGGGTCAGACCGGCACTATAGTTGCTGGCGGTTTGGCTCAGCCCGCCGCTGACCGTGCGGGTGCGGCCGGCATTGGCATCCAGGGTGAGGTTCGGCAGGCCGCGGCTGCGGGTGGCTTCCAAGTTGGCGATGGCCGCCTGTTCACTGGCCTTGGATGCCAGCAACTCCGGTCGTGCCTCGCGGGCCTGAGCCAACAGCGTTTCGATCGTGGCTTTCGGCATCACCGCCGTCACGTTTTGGTTCCAGGGCGTGAGCTTCAGAGTGGTATCGGCAGGAAAGCCCACGGCCACCGCCAAGGTGCCCTGGGCTACCGCCAGATTCCCTTGGGTTTGCTGCAAACTGAGCTGGGCGCTCGCCAGTGCGGATTCCGCCTGGTACAGGTCACCCACAGTGGCCAGGCCGGATTTCTGGTTCTGGCGGGCGGCATCCAAGCTGGTTTCCGCATCCTTTACACTCAGCTGGTCGGCTTGTTCAAGCGCCTGCAAGCCCAGTACCTGGTAATAGTCCTGTTCCACCGCCAGGATCACATCCTGCAGCGTCTGGCTGTTGGCAAGCTCGGCGGCGGTGAGCGCAAACTTGGCTGAATCCAGAGTGCCGGAACGGTTACCAAAATCCCACAGCAGGTAACTCAGGCTGATACTGGGCGAGTAGCGCGTTTGGGCGCTGTTGGAGGCGCCGGTGAAGTTCACGGTACGGCTGCGGGTGACACTGTAGCTGGCGCTGATCTGGGGCCAGTAACCGGCCCGGGCCAACTCCACACCCGCCTGACTGGAGCGGATTTCCGCCCAGGCGAGTTTCGTCTGCGGATTATTGGTGAGCGCCATGTCGGTCAGTTCCACCAGCGTGAAGGGGTGCGCGAATTGCGGTGCCGGTGTTGCCATGACCGGTGCCGCGGTCATGAGGAGGATCAGGCAAGCAGCCATGGCAAGACATTGGAAAGGTTTTGGCAGCGGCATGACGGCGATAGTTGTCCGTGGGCAGCGTTGTTTGGCGTGCAGGTCATGCTGTGACTTGCCGCGAAGCCATTAAGTTCATTGACCGGGCATTCGACGAGGGTCTATTTTCGCATTGCGGTGCGACACAAAACCGTGAGTTACACTTTGATACAAATCCGTTCGCTTGCGGAGCGTAGGCTGCGCATGCGCAGGATAAAATTTCACATTTCCGGATCCTCAACATAAGTAGCGGATATGGCCCCAGCCGATCATATTCTGGTGGTGGATGACGACACGGAAATCCGGTCGCTGCTCAAGGAATATCTGACGCGTCATGCTTTCCGGGTGACCGCCGTGGCGGATGGCCCTTCCATGGAACAAGTCATGGAGGATCTGCATTTCGACCTGGTGGTGTTGGATCTGATGTTGCCTGGCGAAGACGGCGTCAGTCTGTGCCGGAAGCTGCGCCGCCGCTCCACCATCCCCGTCATCATGTTGACGGCCCGAGGCGGCGAGACCGACCGCATCATCGGTCTCGAAACCGGCGCAGACGATTACCTGCCAAAGCCATTCAGTCCGCAGGAACTGGTCGCACGTATAAACAGCGTGCTGAGACGTGCCCGCAGCCTGCCGGAGGACCTGTGGCCCGAGGATGTGCGGGCCTTCCGTTTTGGCGGCTGGCGGCTCCAAACCGCAACGCGCCAGTTGCAAAACTCCGAGAGCACGGTAGTGCCTTTGTCGGGTGCGGAATACCGTCTGCTGTGCATCTTCCTG
>DAHVFI010000203.1 GCA_027317045.1 Gammaproteobacteria bacterium | reverse complement strand
AAATAGAGCTTCCCTGGACGGAAAAACCGCGCTGATTACCGGTGCCTCCAGCGGACTGGGGGCCGAATTCGCACGCCAGCTCGCGGCCATGGGCTGTCACCTGATTCTGGTGGCGCGCCGCGAGCATCGCCTGCAAGCGCTCCGGCAGGAACTGCTTGCCCGGCACCCGGTCAGTGTGCGGGTGTTGCCGGCGGATTTGTCCGAACCCGATTCGCCACAGACACTCTACGCTGCCATCAAGGCCGCGGGCTTATCCGTCGACATACTTGTCAATAACGCCGGTTATGGTATCTATGGTGAGCACGCGACGATTCCCTGGCCGCAGGAACGGCAGATGCTGATGCTCGACATCCTGGCGGTCATGCAGTTCACCAAGCTGGCGCTCGCCGACATGTTGCAGCGTGACAGCGGCTATATCCTGCAGGTCAGCTCCATCGGCGCCTACCAGCCTTCACCCACCTACGCCGCCTACGGCGCGGCAAAAACCTTCGTGCTGTATTTCGGTGAGGCGCTCAACTACGAACTGCGCAAAACCCAGGTGAGCTGCACGGTATTGTCGCCGGGCGTGACCGCCACGGAATTCCTGCAAGTTGCGGGCCAAAAGCCCACGCTCTACCAGCGGTTGATGATGATGCAAAGTCCCGAGGTGGTGCGCATCGGCCTCAAAGCTATGCTCAGGCGTAAACCGAGCGTGGTGGCCGGGCGGTTGAATGCCCTCATGGTATGGAGCAATCGTTGCCTGCCGCGCCGCTGGTCGGCGGCCATCGCTTATCGCCTGATGACCCTGCGATGAGGGACCACGCGGCGCATGCGTGAACTGTCGCACGGCATTTGCCTGCTGCAGCCGCAGGATTACCGGCGCATGCCGTGGAAAAACGGCTTGGGAATGACCACGGAAATCGCTGTTTTTCCCGTTGACGCCGGGCTCGATGGCAAACCCTTTGATTGGCGCGTGAGCCTTGCCGAGATCGAGACTAGTTGCGAGTTCTCGCGGTTTCCGGGCTATGACCGCAGCATTCTGCTGTCTGAAGGCGCCGGCATGGAACTCAGCTTCGATTCAGCCCCGCCGCAGCGCATCGAACAGCGCTACCAGCCTTTCAATTTCACGGGTGAATGGCAAACCTATTGCCGCCTGTTGGATGGGCCGGTGCGCGATTTTAATATCATGAGTGCACGGAACAAATTCGTGCATACCTGTGAGGTGATGACAT
Organism: Gammaproteobacteria bacterium; assembly: GCA_027317045.1. Taxonomy (GTDB): domain Bacteria; phylum Pseudomonadota; class Gammaproteobacteria; order Natronospirales; family REEB76; genus REEB76. The sequence goes on along the minus strand of DAHVFI010000203.1, from coordinate 1,522 downwards.
CACCAAGTTCAATACGCTGGAAGTCGCACTCAGAAATTTTGCTGGTTTATTGTCTGGATGGCAGCCTCTATCTGGAAGGATTACCGGACAAACAGGCCGAAATAAACACACAGCAGGCTTTGATTCTGGATAAACGCAATGATAATCCCATGGATAAATTCCTGAAGATGTCGGCTTTGTCGAAGGATATGGTCGCAGTCATTGTAAAGATCAGCAATTTGTAAATGGCAAGCCCGCCAGGGTCCGCAGCGCCAGCTGTGGAGGCTCGCACACGACGTGCGAGCCGGTAAGCGCACCAGGGATAGTTGTTTGTAAATGTGTGCGAATCACCAAAGTTTAGCCGCTTCGGCCAAACTATGATGGTTCAAGTATGTTGATATCCACCCCAGTTTGACCCAGGATTTACAAATCGACTGACCCACCCTCGATTGGTACTGGCCATAGATAATGATGGAAATTTGCGCGCATTGCGTGGGTCAGTGCAAATGAAAACGGTGGGTCAAAAGGCGACAGAAATCAACACCATCTGACCAGCTCGTCATGCTGCCCCAGCCCTTTGGTGGGGAAAAGGGGTCGGGAGTCTTTTTAAGGTTTGTCCTTCATTTTCCGGGGCCGGCCGCGCGGTCGAAGGGTAGATTCCAGGGACAGCCGTTGGGCAATCCGCGTTTGCCAGCGCGTGCTGCCATACGGCCGGCCACGCCGCACACCGTGCCGCAGGGCTTCCAGCTCTGACGGGGACTCAGCACGATTGACATGACTGAGCCAGTGAGGCGGGCGATCCACCGGCCAGGTGCTCAGGAGGGCCCTTGCCTGCGCGTTACCCCGATAGTGACGCCAAAGGCTGCTCCAACGCCAATTCTCCGCCTGCCGCACCAAGTTCGCGCGTCGCGCGTTGCGTTCCACATAGCGTGCCACCGCCAGAAAATGCGCGTCGCTTTGCACTGGAAATGACTTGAAGCGCCCCTGATAGAGCGGTCCGCTCCCTGCGGTATGGTGCATCGCGTGCCAGCGTTGGGTGTGCGTGACCGTCAGCCAGCGCAGGGTTTCCGAAAGTTCTGCATCAGTCCGCGGCCAGAGCAGCAGATGCCAGTGATTGGGCATGACGCAATACGCGGTGAGACGGATTCCGGAGCGCACCACCGCCTGTTCCAGGACGCGCTCAAAGGCCACGTAGTCCCGGTCTGTTTCGAACAAAGACAGCCGCCCCACGCGCCGATTCAGCACGTGGTATACAAGACCGCCGCTCGCAATTCGGGGACGACGAGGCATGGCGCAAGCCTACTCTTGCCCATAACTTTGTTCAATAAAAGACTCCCGACCCCTTTTTCTTTTTCGCCGCCGACCCCTTTTTCGCCGCGAATGGTGGCAATTAGCTGATCACCGGCATCGTTGCGTGCTGCCGTCGATGGGCCCCACATAGATCTATTGTTTTGCCGGCCTCGGCGGTACTCTTTTACGAAGCCGCTCAGATTCCGGCCCGTGAACATAGAACTGCTTTAGCAAGTGTTCGACTATATCTAGT
>DAHVFI010000197.1 GCA_027317045.1 Gammaproteobacteria bacterium | reverse complement strand
AAAAAAGGCCGGCGAGAGCCGGCCGGGAGGAGGGAATCAGAAGACCTCAGGAACCCCAGCAGGCGGGATTGCTGGCACCGGCGGAATTGGTGGCGGTTTTATTGCCGGTCTGGTCAATGCTGAAGGTCTTGCAGTCGGTATCGTTGAGCTGATTGCCGGTGGCCGTGACCGTGAGGGTATAGGTACTGGTGGTGATGACCGGGGCCGGCGACAAGGTGTAATACGCGTATTGCGTGAAGGATACCAGCGGCGGGGAACAGACGTTGCCATTGCCGTTATAGCCGAAATACTGGGTATAGCAGCGTTCCAGGATCTGGGAATCCGTGGTCAGCAGGTTTTCGGCGTCGGAGCGGTGGGACTTCAGCACCGAGCGTTCATAGGACGGATAGGCAATCGCCGTGATGATGCCGATGATGGCCACCACGATCATCAGCTCGATCAGGGAGAAACCACCGCTGCCAGAGTAATGATCCCGGTTCGTTTTCATCACCACTTTGATATTCATTGCGGTGTTGGCGGCAGTATCACGATATTGGTGATCTGGGATGCTGGATTCGCAACCGGACCATTTGCGATGAACTGTATTTTCATCCCGGCTTGCAGGCCGCCGATATTTTTAACAGCTTCGCTTGCATAGGCGGCCTTGGGCGAAATCTTGTAGATATGGCCGTTCACAGTGATCGTCTGGTTGGCGTAGTTGACGGCCTGAACCACGCCGTTGCTGATGTTTTCCGGGGGCACCATGTAGCTCGCGAATGCCGCCGGGCACAGTGCCATGCCCATGAGCAGCCCCACCGCGGCCCGCAGGCCGTATGTCTGTGACTTCACCATAGTTCAAATCTCCTGTTATGGCTCCTGGGGCACCCGCACTAGTTGGGGATTTCCCGCCAGGATTGGCGCTGGTTCGGCGATTTATGCTGACCAATCGATTTTATTGCACCGCTGGATTCCGAGACCAGTTTAAGGGCTTGTATATCCCCCAAGCTGGCCGAGATGATGGTGGGCGCAGCCGCATAGACGGTCCCCAAGTACACGCCAACCGGGTTTTGTCCGCCCACCTGATCGCCGGAGTCCAGCTTCCCATCGCCGTTCAGATCCAGTTCCGGGGCCGGGAACGAACTGCCATTCTTGTAATTCACCGCCAGCAGCCAGGATTGGCCGCCCACCGCGCAACTGCTGGTGGTGGGTACATAGGTGGTGAACACCACCGCGCCATTCTCAAGCCGTGGATTGCTAACCACGCGCTCACCCGAGATGGACAAATCCTCGTACCAGCCCAGTTCACTGGTCCAGTCAATGGGCGAATTGGTCACGGTACGCACCAGGGTACCCGACGGGCCGGGGATTGGCGCAGACAAGGTTTGTTGCACCAGATCGCTGCGGGTGACAACCGTGGACAACCCGGGTTTATCCCACACGGCATAGAAAGTCTGGGTACCGGTGGTGCTCAAATCCGGTGTCCCCAGGAGCTGGCCGGTACCAAAATATACAATCGTGCCGGTGTCCAGCGGGAAGTTGGGATGCAGTGACACCACCGGCGTCACCGTGATGGGTTGGGGGTTGCCGGAACTGTCCCGCGCCTGGAACAGCAATTGCACGCTCCACTTGGCGGGGTTGGGATCGGAAATGTTTACCTTCCACAAATTGCCCTGCAGGTCGCCGGCATACACGGTGTCGTCCGGCAACGAGATGGCGCCACCGCTGTTCAATGCCACCGGACTTGAAAGGCCATTGGGCAAGCTGGTGTTGCATGGATTGGGCGTGACCGACTTGCAAAGATTGATGCGCGTCAGGAGAGCGCCGGTCTGGGCGTTTACCGCATACAGGTACGGATTGCCGTCGCTGTTGTTGTAACCGGAGCCGAAGAACACCGCAAAGTTGGAACCCGTGGCGTTGGTGCGAGCAATGAAGGGTTGGCTGTAGGTGAAACCCAGATAGGGATCGGTGAATTCCCACAGCACGTCGGATGCCAATGTGGTTTCGCTGGTGATGGCCGCTGGATTGGTGACATCCAAGGCATAAATACTATTGCCACCCGCGTTCAAGCCGCCCACCAACAGTGTGTGCCAACTGTTGTCGCTGAACTGCACGTCGCCCGAGGTGGGCGAGCCGTCCACGAAGAACTGGTGCTGCTGGTTATAGATCGGCTGTGTGAGTTTCACCAGCTTGGTGAACACCCCGTTGGGAACGTAAGCGAATTTTTCGTCGCCGGTGGCCGGATCAAAAGCATGTAACATGCCGTCGTTGGCGCCTACATAGATCATCGGCTTGCGGCCGGCCTGGGCCAGCTCGAAACTGACATAGGACGGATCCTGATAAATCCCGCTGGGCGGGCCCACGAACAACGGATTGCTGTCGACGATGTCGCCGAGCACGTGACTGCGATCGCGGTAACTGCCGCCGTTGTGTATCTCCAGGGAATGGTCGCCGCGCAGATAGGCCACTACATTCTGGATAGTGGCGTCGGTGCTGCCGAGATCCAAGCCGAGAGTGGTGGACTGGGTGATACCGGAGCCGCTGCCCCATTCGAAGGGCACTCCGCTGGCGGAGACCGGATTCCAGGTGGCAATGATCCGACTCGCCGGTGTCTGGGTATCCAACTGGGTTTTGCTGGACCAACTGGGCGTGGTGGTGTTTACCGTGCCATCGGAAAGGATCGGATAGGCCACCAGATTGCCGGTCCAGTCCTGATACGGCGTGTCGGCGGAGGTGAACTGGGCCTGGTAGGCCACGGCGCCGGCCTTGAGACCGGTGGAATTCACCGCCGCGGAACTGGTGGACATATTGGACGCCTGGATGGCGGACAGGATTGCGGTCATATCCAGGGCCACCTGGGCGGGGCTGGTGGCGGCGAAATAATTGCCGGTGCCGCCCGCGACCGCCATGGCCGTGAGGGTGGCGGCGGCCTGGGGATTCTGAGACGGATCTACACCGGCACCCACGCCGATGATGTAAGTCTTGACCGGATTGGCGCTGGTCGCGAGGGCCGTCAATTGGGTGATGGTGTCCGTGAGCGCCTGGTCATTGGTGGTGTTGAGCGAGCCGTCGGCATTGAAGGTCGCGGTGACGCCGTAACCGGCGGCGGATTGGCTGCCGAGCGGAGGCCAAGCGTTACCGCTCAGATCTTCACTGGGCAGGCCGTCGGTGATCATGATGACGTAGCGCTGGGGCGGGCAGCCGTTGCTGGAAGCCGGGTTGGTATTGAAGTACGCGAGTGCCTTGGATAGCAGCCCCGCCATGGGCGATTGGACTGCCAGTGCCTTGATCTCACTGGTTCCGCCGTTGTTGGTTTCCGGTTGCAGATAAGGCGTGAAGGTGTTGATGACCGTCTGGATTTGGCTCGGCGTGGGGTTGTTGCCGGCGCTCTGCAGCGGCAGTATCAAATTGCCGGTGGTGGCGCTTTGGGAAGAGTAGTAGCCAAAGCCGCGTTCCATATACATCGTCTGGGGCTGATACGGCACAAAACCCGCATTCGTGGGCCCGACGGTGGGCGCGCAGGAGTTGATCTCGCTGGGGTAACTGACCGTGATGCTGCCGCTATTGTATTGGGCCAGCGTTCTATAAGGGGGAAAGGGTGTGGTTGGATTAGTGTTGCCGTACACCAGGCACACCGGTGAAAGACCACCGGCATAGAGCACATCGTTGACGGTCGGATCATCGCTGGAAAACTGCACCAGCATATACGGCATGCTCAGCAGTTGCGGGCCCAGCAGGCCGACCATGTTGTTGCAATCCGTATAGACACTATTGCCGGTGGGCACGTTGTAGCAGGGATTGTTGATATATTCGCCCAGCGGCGGGGCGGGGGTGTTGGTGGCGGAGAACGTAAATCCGCCGGTATTGCTCATCACATACACCCAAGTGCTGTAAAGCGATGCGCTGCCGGTGCTGTAATCCAGCAAACCGAAATCCGTATTGCCGACAAACGAATCCAGAATCGCCTGCACCGACTGCTTGGCCACATTCAGCCGGCTCGGCGAGTTGTCGCACAAGTAGGCGCCACAGGCGGCGGTGTACGCTTGCGAGCTGCCGGCTGCACCGCCGCTCACCGGTGGGGTAAATCCACCGGGCACGGTGAAATCCACCGGCGAGCTGGAAGGATTGAGTTGCGAGGGCGCATAACTCGAACCCGAGCCCGTCATGATGGCGCCGGACAGATCGCCGTCCACGGATTGGGAATTGGGAATGGCCAACAGCACCTGCGGGTGCGCCGGTGATACCAGCGTCAGGGGGATGTTGGAGATGGATACCAGCGGTGTGGCCGCCAGCGCCGGCAGAATGCCGACGACCGTGGTCAGCAGTGCCGCCATGGCCGCATATACGGTCTTTGCCAATACAGGCTTTGTCGCTGCTCGCCTTGGCATGCCGCTACCTCGCGCCACCGCCGCGAAATAGCGCCCAGCACCACTGCTAAGTTGGTTCATTGGGTCACCACGGTCTGCAATATCACATGGGTGGTTTGATCGCCGCCGCTGGCATACGCCGTGATGCGATATGGCTGCACCGGTGGCGTGCCAGTGTTGATCTGCTGCACCAAATTGGATCCGGGCGGCGCCACCGGCGGCAATTTCTCAATGATGAATACCGGTTGCTGAGTGAGTTGGCCCGGAATAGTCAGGCCGGGGACCGCCGCGGTGATGGGCAGTGCGCTGGCCCAGACGTTTGGCAGGGTCCAGGCAGAGGTCCAGGGAACTCCACCGCAGCAGTCGGACAACAGATACAGTCCATTGGCATTGCCGGCGTAATCCGCATTGCTCCATAGGTTCTGAAGGATGCCGCTGTAAGCAGCACTCAGACCGGATTCGGCCGCCTGGAAAGCCAGTTCGTGGTTGCGGGCATTGCCAGCCATGCGTTCTTCCAGCATGGTGCTTTGGGCCGCCGCCAGGCCGAGGATGGTGAGCAACAATAACAATATCAGTGCCACGATCAGTACAAAGCCGTGCTGTGTGTGGTGGGGAAAACCTGACGTTGGTTGGCGCGGGGTCATGACTCTGCCCTCAATTGATTTATTGCAAGCGGTTACGGATGGCGATGGTGGCGGTAAATATCTTGCGCAGACGCGTGTCTGCCGGGACCGTGACGTTGGTGCCGAGCAGGTCGTAAGTTGGCGCGGCGGATGGCAGTGGCACGGCGCCCAGGTTGCTGCGGACCAGCAGCGCGATCTGCACGCTCACCACATTGCTCCAATCACCGGCGGCGTCCACCGCTGCCGCCGTCTCGTATTGCGTGGGTGCGTGACCACCCGTGAGGTCCACGCCATAGAGCACCTGCATGTTCTCCACCTCAGGCACCAGTTCTTCATAGGAGAAACCATTCGCTTGAGTCGTGTCGGTGGCCGCCTGGAACAGCGCAGGGGAC
>DAHVFI010000167.1 GCA_027317045.1 Gammaproteobacteria bacterium | reverse complement strand
TGACTACAGAGCGGGAATTCATGGTCGTAGTGGGTGAGAGCAAAGCGCCGCAAGTTGCTGATCACGAACAGAATATGCTCATCCACGGTGTAAGCGTGGAACAGGTCGTATTGCATGCGCCCCACGATCTTGCCGAATGCCGGCAGATACCGACCCAGCACATCATAACGATTCATGCGCCGCAGCTCATGAGTGACACCACGGGGCTCTCGCAGGATCTGCATGAAGAGAGCATGGTTAACTGGATCATCGCGGAAAGCTGCATCTATTCGGTGCAGATTTCCGTGCAGCATTCGTAGTGTGCCGGCGCTGATTCCCTTGAGGTACGGGTGCTGCTCAAGCATCAGAAAAAGTTCCAACATGGCAGCTGGGCGCTGTACGAACGATTCAGTGTCACGCAGATACAGGAAACCGCCACGTTCCTCAAAAGCATCGTTTAACGGAGTCGCGGTTGGCAAGTCGGTGCCTAGGATCGCCTCTTCCAGCAACTGCAAAAGCATTTCATTGAGCAGGCCTAATTCCTTAACGGTTCGGTAGTAATCCTGCATAAATTTTTCTACCGCCAGGGTCTGTGGCGCATCATGGTAGCCAAACTGTTTGGCCAACTTGACTTGGGAATCGAACAGCAGCCGGTCTTCGCGCCGGGCATGCAAGAGATGCAAAGCAAACCGAATCCGCCACAGGAAAATCTGACCACGGCATAGGCTCTGGTACTCATCTTCCGTGAGAAATCCATGCTCGACGAGACTGTAAAGTGTATCGGTGTTGAAGTGACGTTTCGCCACCCACGCAATCATCTGTATATCGCGCAGACCGCCTGGACCTTCCTTGATATTCGGTTCCAGGCGGTAGGCGGTATCGTGATATTTCGCGTGACGCTCCTGCTGTTCACGACGTTTGGCTGTGAAAAATTGTTTCGTCGGCCAAAATGTTGGCGGCATCATTTGCTGGCGCAGGTATGCAAAAAGCGCTTCATCACCGGCTAGATGGCGGGCTTCCATGAGATTGGTGGCGACGGTCACATCTATTTGTGCCTGTGCAAGGCATTCTTCCAAAGTGCGTACACTGTGGCTGGCTTGCAAGCCAATATCCCAGAGGAAAGCGATGAAGTTTCCGATTACATGACGAAATGACTCTTGATGTCCGTCATTTAACAAGATCAGCAGATCAACATCGGAATGCGGATGCAATTCACCACGGCCGTAACCGCCGACTGCTACAAGAGACAAGTTGGATTCCGGGAGATGTAGTTTATAGGCGCGTCTGATGAGCACATCTACAACCCCAGCGCGAACTTTTACCAGCGTGTCAACAGCCGTTCCGGAATTGAATTGTTGTTGCAAGACCGTATCCGCGCCTTTCAGGGCTTGGCGCAGAATCGGCAACGGTTTGCTACCGTTATGCAGCGCTTGGTCCAGCGTGGTGGTATCGAGCGGGGAAAAAGCGACGTCAGGCAGAGCGTTCAAGCGAATACAATCATAAGGTCAAATTCATATTTCGCCACCGGCACGCATAGTCAATATTTCGTGATTGTCATTGGTCACCAGTAGGGTGTGCTCCCACTGTGCTGACAGAGAGTGATCCTTGGTAACCACCGTCCAGCCATCTGGCAGAAGCCGCACATGACGTTTGCCAGCATTAATCATCGGTTCGATGGTGAACGTCATGCCGGGCTTGAGTTCCAGGCCAGTCCCCGGAGTACCATAATGCAGTACCTGCGGATCTTCATGATAGACGCGGCCGATGCCGTGTCCGCAGTATTCACGCACCACTGAGAAACCGTGACTTTCCGCGTAGTTCTGGATGGCGTGACCGATATCTCCCAGCTGTACGCCGGGTTTCACCATATCAATGCCGGTAAGCATGGCATCGTGGGTGATCTGGACCAGGCGTTTTGCCAATACTGAAGGCTCGCCCACATAATACATTTTACTGGTATCACCGTGGAAACCATTTTTGATAACTGTCACGTCAATGTTGATGATGTCGCCGTTTTTGAGTTTCTTGTCGCTGGGTATTCCGTGACAAACTACATGATTGATTGACGTGCACAGGGTCTTGGGAAAGCCGTTGTAGCCCACATTCGCCGGAATGGCCTGCTGTTGATTGACGATGTAGTCGTGGCAAAGGTGATCCAGTTCATCGGTAGTGACCCCGGGCTGCACATGTGGCGCAATCATGTCCAGCACCTCGGCCGCCAGTTGGCCGGCGACGCGCATTTTTGCCTGTTCTTCGTGGGTTTTAATGGTGATTGGCATGCATTGGGCCGGAGGTGATGGGTGCCGGGATCGAGCCTAAGCCCTTGTCGGCGTTGCCGTTGTGGGCGCCTTATGGTATAAAGCGCAGCCTTTTTTGGCAAATAACCCACACATACACCAAAACCGTTCGCGGGGTGCCCGCCGGTCCGCAAGGACCAGGGTTGCGATACGGGGTGTATGGAGGCCTAACCCCGGGGACGTCCTACGTTCCCATTCATCAGGAGTATACATCCATGGCAGAACTGTCCATGCGCCAGATGCTGGAAGCCGGCGTGCATTTTGGTCATCAAACCCGCTACTGGAATCCGAAGATGGCTCCTTACATCTTCGGCGAGCGCAGTCATATTCACATCATCAATCTCGAAAAGACTTTGCCGCTATACCGTGAGGCAATGGAGTTCGTGAAGCGCCTGGTGGCCGATGGCGGCTCCGTACTGTTCGTTGGCACCAAACGCGCGGCACGCGATGCGGTGGCCGAAGAAGCGCAGCGTTGCGGCATGCCTTATGTGAACCAGCGCTGGCTGGGCGGCACACTCACCAATTTTAAAACCGTGCGCCAATCCATCAAACGCATGAAGGAGTTGGATCTCCAGTCAGAGGACGGCACCTTTGAACGCCTAGGTAAGAAAGAAGTCATACGCTTGAGACGTGAGATGGAGAAGCTCGAGAAAAGTCTGGGCGGCATCAAGGAAATGAATGCTTTGCCTGATGCGCTGTTCGTGATTGACGTTGGGCACGAAAAGATTGCTGTAAGTGAAGCGCGCAAGCTAGGGACCCCGATCGTGGGTATCGTGGACACCAATAATCTGCCTGATAACATTGATTACGTCATTCCGGGCAATGACGATGCTATTCGCGCAGTCCAGTTATATGCACAGGGCATCGCAGATGCCGTGCTGGCTGGTAAAGCCTCTATGCCACAGCTCGCGGGTAACGATGAAGATGAATTTGTGGAATTAGACGAGCTCGGTAACCCCAAGCGCGGTCGCGGCCGCAGGAAGACCACCGCAAAGAAGACACCGCCACGCCGCAAGCTGGCGGACAAACCCACTGCAGCTGCTCATGATGCAGTGGTTTCTGCCGCAGGGGAAACCGGGTCTGATAACGATAACAAGCCGGTTGACAAAACAGTGGTGCGTAAGAAAACGTCCATCAAGAAAACGACAGTACGCAAGAAAACCACCAAGAAAGCTCCGATTGAAGAGGGTGGAGAATGACGATTTCTGCTGCGCTGGTGAAAGCACTGCGCGAGCGTACCGGTGCCGGCATGATGGAATGCAAGAGGGCGCTGACTGAATCCCGCGGTGACATTGATGTAGCCATCGAATATATGCGCAAGTCCGGACTCGCCAAGGCTGACAAGAAAGCCGGGCGTATTGCCGCAGAGGGACGCATCGCCATCGAACAAGTCGGTTCCGCTGCCGCCATGGTGGAAGTTAACTGCGAAACCGACTTCGTCGCCAATGGGGAGGATTTTACCAGCTTCGTTTCGAACGTGACTCACACGGTACTGATCGAGGCGCCACTGGACGTGAATGCACTGAATAATATGCCACTTGCCGATGGTAAAAGCGTGGATACCGTGCGCCGTGAACTGGTCGCCAAGCTGGGTGAGAATATCAGCATACGGCGTTGCACATTGTTTAAGAGCAGCATCGGTATTTTAGGATCCTATAGTCATGGCTCGCGTATCGGCGTTTTGGTGGAGCTGCAGGGTGGCGATGCCACGGTTGCCAAGGATATCGCCATGCATGTTGCGGCCAGCAGACCATTGTATCTCAGACCGGAACAGGTGTCGGCGAAGGTGCTGGACCAGGAGCGCGAGATCATTCGGGCTCAATCAATGGACAGCAGCAAACCGGCCGCCATTATTGAAAAGATGGTGGAAGGCCGACTGCGAAAATTTCTTGCGGAAGTGACCCTTCTGGGCCAGCCTTTCGTGAAAAACCCGGATATCGCGGTGGGGAAACTGCTTGTTCAGACCGGCGCCCAGGTACTGCGCTTCGTGCGCTTCGAAGTAGGCGAGGGCATTGAGAAAAGGCAGGAGGATTTTGCTGCCGAGGTGATGGCTCAGGCACGCGGGGCCTGAATCGTAACTCTGGCGGTTCCAGCCCATGCCCGACGGCCATTTTACGGTACAATCCGTATGCCCAAGAGCCCCGCAACGCGGGGCTCTGCGTATCACTTACTCGCGCAGCGGTTGACCCATGTCGAAGCAGACACCCGCTTACCGTCGGATACTCGTCAAGCTGAGTGGCGAGGCCCTTATGGGTGACGCCGATTATGGCGTTGATCCGGTAGTAATCAAGCGTTTGGCAGAGGAGATACGCGACGTCCACGACCTGGGCGTGCAGGTGGGTATGGTCGTCGGCGGCGGCAATATCTTCCGCGGCGCAGGCTTGGCGAGAGCCGGCATGGACCGGGTCACCGCGGACCACATGGGCATGCTCGCGACCATCATGAATGCGCTCGCCATGCAGGATGCCCTGGAACACCTGGGAGCCCATGTGCGTGTCATGTCAGGCTTGAGCGTCAACGAGGTATGTGAAGATTACATCCGCCGGCGCGCGGTTCGTCATCTGGAGAAGGGTCGCGTATGCATCTTCGCGGCTGGTATCGGTAATCCCTTCTTTACTACTGATACCGCCGCCAGCCTGCGTGCGATTGAAACCGGTGCGGAATTGTTGCTCAAGGCTACCAAGGTAGACGGTGTATATTCTGCGGACCCCAAGCAGCATCCCAAGGCATCGCGCTACGCACATCTGACCTTCGATCAGGTACTCACTGATAAACTCATGGTTATGGATGCCACTGCCATCGTTCTGTGTCGCGACAATAATATTCCCCTTCGGATTTTCGATCTCACCTGTGCCGGCGACCTCATGCGCATCGTACTGGGTGCGACAGATGTGGGTACGTTGGTGGATAACGGAGGCCGATCATGATTGATGATATGCAAAAGAATGCCATGGCGCGTATGCAAAAAAGCGTGAATACGCTCAAGGAGGCGCTTGCCAAGTTGCGCACCGGGCGCGCCAACGCCAGCCTCTTGGACCATCTGCGTGTGCCCTATTATGGTTCCGAGGTGCCGCTCAATCAGGTGGCTAATGTAACGGTGGGTGATGCACGCACGCTGACCATCACGCCTTGGGAGAAGACGATGGTTACAGTGATAGAAAAAGCCATCATGACATCGGACCTTGGCCTGACACCCGCCACTGCAGGCAACATCATTCGCGTACCAATGCCGCAACTTACCGAGGAGCGACGCCGCGAGATCATCAAGTTAGCGCGTCAGGAGGCGGAAGCCGCACGCGTGGCGGTGCGCAATGTGCGCCGCGACGCTAACACGGAACTTAAGACCCTGCTCAAGGACAAAAAGGTCAGTGAGGATCAGGAGCGCAGGGCGCAGGACGATATTCAAAAAATCACCGACCGGCATATTGCCGAACTTGACAAGATCCTCGCCACCAAGGAGTCGGAACTTTTGGAAGTCTAATGCTATGGTGGTTTGCCCCCGTCAGTACGGCGCCAGCATCCAGGCGAGGAGTGTAAGCGCGTGGCCAAGACAGAAATCGCCACTCTGCCGCGGCACATTGCCATCATCATGGACGGTAACGGTCGCTGGGCCAAGCACCGGTTCCTGCCACGACAAGCCGGCCATCGCGCCGGTCTCAATGCTGCGCGGCGCACCATCGAGGCCTGTGTGCAGCAGGGTATCGGTGCTCTGACCCTGTTTGCCTTCAGCAGTGAAAACTGGCAACGGCCAAGAACCGAGGTTAGTAACCTGATTGAGCTTTTCGTTGGTGCTCTTGACAGCGAAGTGGCCAAGCTGCATAAGAATAATATTCGTATCCGCTTTATTGGCGCCCACGCTGCGTTTTCTCAAGCCTTACAGGACGGTATGCGTCAGGCCGAAAAGCTTACACAATCAAATATAGGACTGGTATTGAACATCGCCATCAGCTATGGCGGACGATGGGACGTCGTGCAGGCGGTGAGGCGGCTGACTTTCGAAGCGGTTGCTGGAAACATTCAACCTGAGGAGATTGACGAAGCCAGGCTATCACATGCTTTAACACTGTCAGGGTCGCCGGATCCGGATCTTTTCATTCGCACTGGCGGCGAACAGCGCATTAGTAACTTCCTACTGTGGAACCTCGCCTATACGGAATTGTATTTCACCGATAGCCTGTGGCCGGATTTCGACGCGGCCGCCTTGCAGGCTGCGCTCGATTGGTATGCGGCGCGCCAGCGCCGCTTTGGTCGCATATCAGAACCGGTTGGTCCCGAGAGCTGATGCTCAAACAGCGCGTCATCACGGCCCTGACCCTGCTGCCCTTGGTGGTGTTGCTGGTGCTGCTAGCTTCCACTTGGCTGCTCGCGCTGGTGGCTGGACTGATGGCTTTAGTGGCTAGTTGGGAATGGGCGAACCTGAGCGGTGAAAATTCCACACTATTAAAAATCAGCAATGCAGTGCTCGTGGCTGTTCTGTTATATCTGTTTTGGCTGGCGCGTCAGGATGCCTTGGTACTGTGGGTAGTTGCGCTGACGTCCCTGGCTTGGTGGCTATTCGCAATTATCTGGGTATCCTGGTGGCGGCGACAATTCCACAGCAGGGTAAAATTCGTTTGCGGCATGCTGACGCTGATACCCGCCTGGGTAGCGCTGGTGGCTTTGCATTCAAGTCACCGCGGAGCTGTGAAGTTGTTATTTCTGCTGGTTGTTATCTGGGCAGCGGACACGGGTGCATATTTTGTGGGCCGGGCTTTCGGGAAACACAAATTGGCTCCTGAGGTCAGCCCCGGCAAGACCTGGGAAGGCGTGGCGGGGGGTACCCTCGCAGTGTTGTTGGTGTCATTTTTTGGCGTCTGGCTGGTGCTGCCGGCGAGTGGGTATTTGCTTATCCTTATCTGTCTGTTGACTGGATGGCTCTCAATCGTGGGCGACCTTTCTGAAAGCCTGTTCAAGCGTCAGGCGGGTGTCAAAGACAGCGGTAGGCTGTTTCCCGGCCATGGCGGTGTCCTGGACCGTGTCGATAGCCTAACGGCGGCGCTACCGGCATTCTGGCTGGGGCTGGCGTTACAGGAGTGGTTGCGATGAAGGGCATCACCATCCTTGGCGCAACCGGCAGCATTGGAACCACTACCTTAGATGTGGTGGGGCGCCATCGCAACCGTTTCCAAGTCATTGCGCTGACGGCACATGCTGACGTGGAAGGGTTACTCCGTCAATGTCTCGAGCATCGTCCGCGGTATGCGGTCATGGTGGAGGAAACGCCGGCACAGCAGTTGCGCGAACGCACCAAGCAACTCGGCCTCAATGTTCAGGTACTTTCCGGTAGGCAAGCGCTGGAAGAAGTCGCCAAGTTACCGGAAAACGATTGCATCATGGCAGCCATAGTGGGTGCTGCCGGATTATTGCCGACGCTCGCCGCCGTGAGTACCGGCAAGCGTGTGCTACTGGCCAACAAGGAATCACTGGTGATGGCCGGGCAGGTGTTCATGCAGGCTGTCCGGGAACACGGTACGGAACTAATTCCCATTGACAGTGAACACAATGCGATTTTTCAATGTTTATCGCCTCAGGAGCGGCATGGTGTGCGACGTATTCTGCTCACCGCCTCGGGCGGGCCCTTCCGTGGCTGGTCCCAGGAAAAATTGCTTGGTGTCACACCTGCGCAGGCTTGTGCGCATCCCAAATGGTCCATGGGCCGCAAGATTTCCGTGGATTCAGCCACTCTTATGAACAAGGGATTGGAAGTGATTGAGGCGCGTTGGTTGTTCGAGATGCCGCCGGAACGCATTGAAGTGTTGGTACATCCCCAGAGCATCGTGCATTCTCTGGTGGAATACGCTGACGGCTCGGTGCTGGCGCAATTGAGCAACCCGGATATGCGCACACCGATTGCGTGCGGCTTGGCTTGGCCGGAGCGCTTGGAGGCGGGTGTGCAGTCACTGGACTTGTGCGCTCTGGGTCATCTGGATTTCGAACCTCCCGATCTGATTACTTTTCCCTGTTTGCAGCTAGCGAAACAAGCCGCGCAGGCGGGCGGCAGTGCGCCAGCGATCTTAAATGCCGCCAACGAGATCGCAGTGCAGGCGTTTCTGGAAGGACAGCTACCTTTCACGGCCATTGCCCATGTGGTGGAGCAGGCG
>DAHVFI010000161.1 GCA_027317045.1 Gammaproteobacteria bacterium | reverse complement strand
ACGGTCTACAGTGATGTCAACGGCGAGTACCGCGGTTTCGATCAGAAGATGCACCAGATCGAGGGCACGCAGAAAGCGCAGTACGCCAACTTTTCCGGCTGGGACGTGTATCGTTCACAATTGCAGCTGGTCACCTGGATGATGCCGCAGGTGGGCAGCGACATTGCGCAATCCCTTTACAACCAGGCGCGCCAGAATCACGGCGAATGGGACCGCTGGACGCACAATTCCGGCGGCACCCACGTCATGAGTGGCGACCCGTCGGTGCCGGCGCTGGCGGATATCGCCGCCTTCGGCGGGGGCCGGTTCGATCTGCGCGCTGCCTATGCCTCGCTGAAGCGCGCCGCCACCGTTCCCACCGCCCACGATCTCAGCGATGCCGGCTGCAACGTCGAATGCGTGGGCGAGCGCCCGTCCCTGGATCAATGGCTGAAGCTGCACTATATCGCGACCCACTCCAATGCCTGGGGTGGCGCCGCCGAGACCCTGGAAGACGCCACTGATGATTTCGCCCTGGCGCAGTTGGCTGAGCGCCTCGGCAAGAATCGTGACTACCGTTACTTCCTGACACGCGCCGGCTACTGGCGCAACCTGTTCAACCCCAAGGCGACGGCGCACGGCGGTTATATCCAGAACCGCAACGCTGACGGCCGCTGGCCGGCGTTCACCCCCGCCAGCGACGACGGCTTCGTGGAGGCCAGCGCCGCGGTTTACCTGTGGATGGTGCCCTTCGACATTCACGGTCTGTTCGAGGCGCTCGGGGGCCGTGAGCAGGTCGTGGCGCGCCTGGATGCATTCTTCCATCATGCCGACGGCCGCTGGGCGCTGACCAACGCCGGCCCGTTGCACGCCGAGTTGGACAACGAACCGTCGGTCGCCACCCCCTGGCTGTACGATTACGCCGGGCAACCCTGGAAAACCCAGAAGGCGGTGCGCAGGGTGGTCGACACCCTGTGGAAGAACGCGCCCGATGGCATCCCCGGCAACGATGATCTCGGTGAGATGTCGTCCTGGTATGTGTGGGCAGCGCTGGGTCTGTATCCGGAAATTCCCGGTCGCGCCGAGCTGCTGCTGGGCAGCCCGCTGTTCCCGCACATCATCGTGCACCGTGCCGGCGGCGACATCGTGATCGCCGCACCCGATGCGGGAGCCGACACGCCTTACGTGCAAGCGCTAACTGTCAACGGCAAGGCCTGCCACCGCCCGTGGTTGCCGGCGGATTTCGTCGAGCATGGCGGGCACCTTCGGTTCACGCTTGGCACGAAACCCAACATCCGCTGGGGTGCCGATCCCGCCGATGCGCCCCCCTCGTTTCCAGCGCCGCGCACATGAAGCGTCAGCGCAACGTTTCGCATCGGGACTATCGTACACATCGTCAAGCATCGGGTAGCCATACATGAAAGCTCCAACCCTGTTTCGCGTCATCGTCTTGTTGACGACGTGGTTGCCGGTCACGGGCATAGCCGCGGGTCACGCGGTTGCGGAACCCGCCGCGGTCAATGCACCCATGATGGCCGCCCGCGTCAAGCAGCAGTTCCTGCACGCCTGGAACAACTACGTGCGCTATGCCTGGGGACACGATGAACTCAAACCACTCAGCAAAAAGCCCCGCGATTGGTACGGCCAGTCGCTGCTGATGACGCCGGTGGACGCACTCGACACACTGGTGCTGATGGGCTTGAAACCGCAGGCCGACCGCGATCGGAAGCTGATCGATACTAAGTTGTCGTTCGACAAGAACATTTACGTCAAGGTGTTCGAGATCAACATTCGCCTGCTGGGCGGTTTGTTGTCGGCTTACGAATTGACCGGCGACCCGCGCTTGCTGGCGCTGGCGGATGATCTCGGCAAGCGCCTGCTGCCGGCCTTCAACTCGCCCACCGGCCTGCCTTACCGCTACGTGAACCTGCGCACCGGTGCGGTGCGAGGAGTCGATTCCAATCCGGCGGAAACCGGCACGCTGATCCTGGAATTCGGTACGCTCAGCAAACTCACCGGCAACCCGGTGTTCTACGCGAAGGCCAAGCGGGCACTGGTAGCGACCTACCAGCGCCGTTCGCCCATCGGCCTAGTAGGCGACGAAATTAATATCCGGACCGGCAAATGGATCGACACTGACTCCCACATCAGCGGCGGCATTGATTCCTATTATGAATACCTGTGGAAGTGCTGGAAGCTGTTCGGTGACAAGGACTGTCTCGCCATGTGGCACAGCAGTATCGCCGCGGTCAATAAATACCTTCCCGACGAAGTTGACGGCTCGCTCTGGTACGGTCACGCCGACATGAACACCGGCAAACGTACCGCCACCGAATACGGCGCACTGGATGCCTACTTCCCGGCGGTGCTGGCATTTTCGGGCGATCTGGAGCGCGCCCAGCGGTTACAGGCATCGTCGTACCGGATGTGGGATTTGTACGGTATCGAACCGGAAGTGCTGAACTACCGCAGCATGAAGGTCGTGTCCCCCGGTTATGAATTGCGCCCGGAGATCGTGGAATCCACCTATTACCTGTATCACTTCACGCATGACCCGGAATATCGGCTGCGCGGGCAGGAGATGTTCGATGACTTCGTGAAATACTGCCGCACCGACGGCGGTTACGCGGCGCTCAAGAGCGTGATCACGAAACGGAAGCGCGATGCCATGGAAAGTTATGTGTTCGCCGAAACCTTCAAGTATTTTTACCTGTTGTTCGCACCGCCGCAGACGCTGATTTTCAACAAGGTGGTTTTCAACACCGAGGGCCACCCGCTGAAGCGCCTCCCGTAAAACAGCCGGGGTTGCACGTTTTGCAAAAGAATCAATCGAACGGGAATCAGCCGGCTGCCCGCCGGTGAGGCATGGCTTCCAGGAGCTTGTCTTCGATGGCCTCCAGATCCGGGATCACCGGCCGTTCATTGGCCATGCGCAGGCGGTTCAGGACCGGCGCGTCCTCGCTGAAGGCATTCTCGGGATCCACGCTCAACACCGTGGCATTCACGCGTACCAGATAGGGATAGCCTTGTGTCATCAAGGCGAATACCGGCGGATCCATTTGCCCGCTGATGGTGAACATGATGGCGATGCGCGTGCGGTTGGCGCGCTCGGGTATTTTGCGGCTGCACAGACCCTCGAAGGAAATCAGCGGGATTTCCTGGCTCTGCCAGTTGATGAGTCCCAGCAGCCATTGGGGTGCACCACGCACCGGTCGCGGGCGCGTGTAACCCATGACTTCCGCCACCGACAGGCGCGGCAGGATAAGCTTGCCGCCCGCGAATGGAATCAACAGGCTATAGACCTCTTCCGGCGTCTGTGGCATGACGGCTCATTCCCAACGGGTATGCAGTGGATGAAAATTACCGACTAATTCCTGGATGTGCTCCAGCAACTCGGTTTCCTGATAGGGCTTGCCCATATATTTATTCACGCCGATCTCCATGGCGCGGTTGCGATGTTTCTCGCCGGTGCGCGAGGTGATCATGATAATGGGAATTTTCTTGAAGCGTTCGTCATTGCGCATGTGCTGCGCCAGTTCGTAGCCGTCCATGCGCGGCATCTCAATATCCAGCAACATGACATCGGGCAGATTTTCCTGCAAAAGCGCCAGCGCGTCGACGCCGTCCTTGGCGGTGAGCACGCGCATACCATAGCGTTCCAGCAGGCGCTGGGTTACACGGCGCACGGTAATCGAATCGTCCACCACCATGGCGAAGATACGCGTATCTTTCTTGGGTGCTTCACGCTCCAGAACTTCGAGCGTGTCCTCAGCAGCTTGAGCCATGCTGCGCGTCAGGACCGTGACATCCAGGATCAGCAGGATACTCCCGTCCCCCAGAATCGTGGCGCCGGAAATGCCGCGGATGCTGCTCACCTGGGGGCCCACGGATTTCACCACTACTTCGCGGCTGCCTTGCATGCCTTCGGTGATCAGCGCGATGTTCGCGTCAGTGCCGTGCACCAGCAGCAGCGGCACCGTAGTGAGTTCCTCCGGGAACTGAGGTGCACCGATGCCCAGCAGCGTCGATAGGTGTTGCAATTGGTAAGGGCGCCCGCCATAAAGATAAGCGGGATTCTCGTTCGCCATTAACCGCTCGAGCTCGGCGCGCGGGATGCGCGCGATACCCTCGATACTCGGCAAAGGAATGGCATAGGGCTGTTCCGCCATGGTGACCAGCAGCGCCTGGGTAATGGCGAGAGTGAATGGCAAACGCACGATGAATTTCGCGCCCTGGCCGGCGGAGGAATCAATCCGCAAGGTGCCGCCGAGTTGCTTAATCTCATTCGCCACCACGTCCATGCCTACGCCGCGGCCGGCCGATTGGGTAACCTGGGTGGCGGTGGAAAAGCCCGGCTCCAGAATAAGGGCCATGATTTCGCGTTCGCTGAATTTTGCATGCTTCGGCGTCAGGCCCATTTCCTCGGCCTTGCTGCGAATGGCAGGCAGGTCCAGGCCGCCGCCATCATCCATCACCTCCATGACCACTTCGGAACCTTCACGGCTGAGCGTTATGGTGACGGCACCCACGGGCGGCTTGTGGCGCTGCTTGCGCACTTCCGGTGTTTCGATACCGTGCACCACGGAATTGCGCAACATATGCTCAAGCGGCGCCAGCACGCGTTCCAGCAGTTGCCGGTCCATCTCGCCTTCGGCACCGAGCAATCTTATTTCAACCTGTTTGTGCGCTTCCTCGGCGGTCTGACGCACCACACGTCGCAGGCGTTGCGCGTGCCGCGCAAACGGCACCATGCGCGTGCGCATGAGACCGTCCTGGAGTTCGGTGGTGACGCGCGATTGCTGCAATAACAGCGTCTCGGCTTCACGCGCCTGGTTGAGCAGCAAGCCTTGCAGGCTCACCAAGTCGCTGGTGGATTCGCCTAACGCACGCGACAGCTGCTGCAACAGGGAATAACGGTCCAGCTCCAGCGGATCAAATTCCGGGTAGTCAAGTTTGCCACTCTCCTGCTGAAACTGATAAAGAATCTGCGCCTCGGTTTCGATTTCAAGTTTGCGCAACTGGTCACGCAGACGCACCACTGTCTGCTCCAGTTCGCCGAGGTTGAAATTGATGGAGTGCACCTGCTGTTCCAGGCGTGAGCGGTAAATGCCCACTTCACCGGCATAGTTGAGCGCGCTTTCCAACAGATCCGCGCGCACCCGCACCAATTCGTGCTGGATGCGCGAGCCAGTGCGGCGTTCAGCAGCACCACCCAATGCAGCTTCCGCCGCTTCCGCCGGCTCTTCAGCATCGCCTTCCGCTTCGGCTTCAACTTCGTTCACTGGCGGACGGAATTCCTTGGCCGGCGGTGGCGGCAATGGCGACGCTCGCGTTTCAAACCGCTCCTCGGGGCGCTCCGGCTCCAATTCCTCATCCACGGTGTGACCATGCATTTGACGCAAGTTCGCCACCAGATCGGCGGCATCCACGATGGGTTTGCTGGTATAACTCTGTTCAAGCATGCGGTGCAGGCGGTCTACCGAACGGTTGAGCAGTGCCAAAAGTTCCGTGGATACGGCAATGCGCCCATCCACCACATCAGTAAGCACTGTTTCCAGTTCATGGCTCAGGTCGCCCATCGGGGTCAAGCCCGCCATACGCGCTCCACCCTTGAGAGTATGCAGGTTGCGCTGTAATTGCATCACCAACTGGGGATCGTCGCGTTTCTGCGCCCACTGGTTGAGTGTGGCGCCGGTGGAGTCCAGAAGTTCGGTGGCTTCCTCGAAAAAAATCACCGCCAGATCCGGATCAAAATCCTTGAGTTCAGAGAGTTGCACATAGCGAAGCGGGCGTTCCGGCTGCGGGGTGACTGCGCGTTTAATAGTCACAGCCTCCTGCCCTTCTCCGGCAGCCGGTTGTAGTTGCACACTGATCCGCTTGAGCAATCCATCATCGAGGAACGCAACATCGTGACCGCTATCGAGCGCCTTGACCGCGGCGCGCGCTGAAGCCAGCACCTCGGCCAGTACCGCTAAGGCAGCTTCAGGGATCGGAACATCTCGAGCGCTGAGATCCATAAGATAGCGTTGTACCGGTTCCGTCAGCGTCGCCATGTTGGCAATGCCCGCCATGGAGGCACTGCCATGCAGGGTGTGCATGGCACGCACCAGGTCTTCATCAGGTACGCGTTTATCCGGCATGGCTTGAGCTTGATCGAGGAACGCCGCCAGCACCCCCAGGTGCCCCTCAGCTTCACGGGTAAAGATATCGTGCAAACGGGAATCCATGCCCGGACCGGTGGGCGGCAATTTCTCGGCTGCCGTCGGCAAGCGCTTCTTCCTTTTGGACGGCGGTGGATGAGTTTCAGTTGCGTAAACCTGTGCGCCGGTCGCAACCGGTGGCAGTGACGGCTGCTCACCGCGACTGAAAGCGATGGCCGCTTCCATGAGCGCTTGGATATCACTGTGCGGCGCCGTACCGACTTCCAGTTGTTCCACCAGTTCCGGCAGCGCCGAGATACCGCGCTCCAGCAAAGCAAACATGTCATCCGTGGGTTCGATGGTCTGATCGATAACCCGATTCAGCATGTTCTCGAAGGACCAGGCGAACTCGCCGATGAGCCGTGCGCCCACCATGCGGCCACTGCCTTTCAGGGTATGCAACGAGCGCCGCACCGTAGCCAGTGCCTCGCGATCGGTGGCATTGGAACGCCAGCGCGGAAAATTCTCGCGCAGTGAGTGCATTTCTTCCTGGGCTTCTTCCAGGAAGATCTCGAGAATTTCCGGATCCACTTCGCCCATAGGCACCACGGCGGGCCCCGCGGCCGAAGGCCGTGACGGTTTGGCAGGCGCCTCAAAAGGTAAGGTTGATGCTGATACGGACACCGGCGGCGGCAGCGGAGGAACCGACGCTGACTCTGTTACCACCGGCAACGGCACAATATCCTCTACCGCGACGGTGGATGCGGGCTCGATGACAATGTTTTCAGCCTCCGCCACCGAGGATACAAGGCCGGCTGTCGATACGCGTTCATGGTTCGCGTCGGTTCCTACAGCTTCATCCCTATACTCCTTGCCTACAGGAAACCCAAGGTTGACGACGCAGGCTTCGGCATTGTCGAGCATCGACAGCGGATTGCCGCGGCCCTGCTGGATGGCTTCGAGATAAAATTCAACACTGACAATGGCATCTGCCATGCGATCCAGTTCATTCTGCGTAGGCATACTCGTGCCGGACAACAGACGCTGACGGATGAACTGGCGCATGCTTTCCAGCAGCATCACCACGCGCTCCATTTGCAGGAAACGCAAACTCGCCTGAATTTCGCGTATGCGTTGCGGCAGTGGCTGCAAACTGTCCACATGGGATGGGTCGTTCACGAATTCGACAATCGCTTCCTTGATGCGCGCCAGGTTGATAATGGACTCACGAATAACCGCGCTCTGAACCTCACGCAGCCCAGCGCGCTCGCCGCCCGGGGTGCCGGCAGCTTGCTCGCTGCCCGCGGGCGTAACCAAGCCCATCATGGCCTCGTCGAGTTGGCTCTCGACGCGCACGATACCGCTGGCAATCTCCATGGTTGCGCCCTCATCCGCCGCGCGCCGACCCTCGAGAATGTCCTTGAGATGCCGGCGCTCGATCTCGAGTGCTGCACGCAGCTTGGGAAGTCCCAGCACGCTCAAGGTATCTGCCACTTTCTTGAGCAATGCGTCCAGCGGTGCCAGTTCGGCCGTTTCGGCTTTGCCCATCCGCACAAAGATATCGAGCGTGTCTTTGATGCGTGTAATGTCTTCCTGGATGGCACCGGATACGGTGCGCATCAAATTGATATTGGGTCCGGAAATCTTCTCACCGGTGTCCTCAAACTCGCTGCCCACGGGCAGCAGTTCACCGAGTTTGAAAGAGTCCTTGATGGCCGCAATGCGTTCACCATTGGTGGTGGCACGACCGATGTAATAAAGCAGGTTGTTCACCAGCTCTTTGGCGGGATCTTCCGCCACCTGCACTTCGCCCTGATCCATGAGCCGTTTGACCTGCCGGTCAACCTGGCCGAGTAACTGCTTGAGACTCACGTCGGCCTGGATGCCGCCCTCGCGCAGACCTTCAAGGATGCCGCCCACGATCCACCAGAGTTCAAAAACCGCGGGTGTGGTGGCGACCTGCTCGAGTTTCTCGGCGGTATCGGCCAGCACTGCAAGATGCTTCCCCTCCTGATCGCCCTTGTACCAGCCGAGCAGCGCCATCTGGAATTTGGGGCGCATCCTGCCGGCGAGGCTCTTGATGTCCACCGCCTTGGTTGAAGGCGCCCGGCCGACGACACTCGCTGAGCGTCCCGCCAGGTTGTAGGCGAACAAGGCACTCTCGGACAACAGCGGCTGGCCGCGTACCGAACGCAGATCATTCAGCAATGACAGCAGCGCCAGCGGCATGTCGCGCCGCCCGCCGATGACCCGTTCCAGGTAATCAGGGAGTTGCAGCATGGCGCGCATGAGCACCTCAAAGGCCGCATCGCTGCGTTGCAGCTCGCCGGATTTGAGGCCACGCACCACCGATTCCATTTCCTCGGCCAGCATGGCGGCGCCATATACTTCGACGATGCGCAAAGTGCCCTGCACCTGATGCAGAAGCTCCAGGCACTGATTAAGCGCTTCATCGCCGTCCGGATGCTCAACGTAGGCTTCGAGCGCTTGCCGCGCCCGCGCCAAAGTGTGGTCAAGTTCGTTCTTGATCCACAGCAACGAGTCGGAAGCGACTTGGCTCATACCTGCCCCATCCAGCCTCTATACGGTGGTCACGCCGCGTTGCCCTGCATCTGCCGGGGCGGAGCGATAACCAACGTTTCCTGATTGCCGCCGCCCGGCAGCTTGAAGCCAGCGACTGATTTGCGCATTTCCGTGGCCAAGGCTGCGAGCTTGCCGATGGACTGGGCCGTGGTCATGGTGCCCTCGGTGGTCTGGGCGGTGATCTCGCGAATCACGTTCATGGTACGCGTCATCTCACCGGCGGTTTGAGCCTGCTGACGCGCG
>DAHVFI010000160.1 GCA_027317045.1 Gammaproteobacteria bacterium | reverse complement strand
GCACCCACCAGACCCATTAAACCTACTGCCCACGGATAGCTTTTCAGAAACGTTACCGCGCCGAGAATGGCGAGCGTCAGCCACGTGAGGTCGCCGACGATGCTGCCAAACGCCATCATCAGGGATTCCTTGAGGCGCCCGCGCATCGAAGCGTTGGCCATGATAGTCATGACCGGGCCGGGTGGTGCTGCCAAACTCAGGCCCAACAGCAAACCAGCCAGGGCGGCATGCCAAGCGGATATGGGGGTGATCGCAGTCATGCAAATTCAGTTACAAACTCGCTTGTCAGCCCTATCAACAATACCGGAATAATTGCAGTGGAAAAACCAGGATGTCCGGTATTATTGAAACATTGATTGCATCGCCGTCGGAACTTTAGCGGAGATTGCCCGTCGTACCTATGCAATTCATCGGTTCCTGCGCCGATTACCAACATCCAAGAATATCGGCGAAGTCACTCTTATCCAAGGGCATCAAACCATGAAAGTCGCGGCCTACGGCCTGATTTTGGCATGCTTGATCGTTATTCCATTCACCTGCGCGAGCGCACAGACCGGCACCCAAACCCAGGACGACGCGATTGCCCTGGGATCGGTGGAAGTCACCGCCACGCCGCTTCCGGAGCATCTGGGCAATGTGCCCCAGAGTATTGACGTCATCACGCATGCTCAGCTGATCGCCCTGGGGGCGAAGGACCTGCGCAGCGCGTTGGTACTGGCTGCCGGCGTGGATATCGCGCCCGGGGGTGACGGCGGCCCGGCGAGTGCCATACCGGAATTTCAGGGCTTGCGTGAGTTTGACGCCTTCCTGCTGTTGGTGGACGGTGTCCCCGTCGGCGGCGCCTTCAATCCAGACCTGGCGAGCATCGATCTCAACGACGTGGACCGGATCGAGGTGATCCGCGGCTCGGCGCCGGTCAAATACGGCGCCACTTCCTTCGTGGGCGTCATCAACATCATCCATCGCAAGGCCGGCGCTCCCGGCGCCACCGCTTCGGCATCCCATGGCTCCTACGGCAGCAGCAGCGCGAGCATAGCCACGCCGATCACCAGTCATGGACCTGTTCGCCAATCGGTGGCGGCGGATGTGACCCAGCAAAATTTCAGCGATCCGCGCACCGGCTATTCGCGTTCCCACATTTTGTACCGCAGCGCCGTGAATACGGACGGCGGCGAGTTTCGGCTGGACCTGGACGGCTTGCTGCTCAATCAAAAACCCGCCAGCCCGCGCCCGCTGCCGGACGGCGCGAATGCAATTTCAACGCTGGTCCCCACGGACACCAACAACAATCCCAGCGACGCCAAGCTGAATGAGAATCGCGTCAGTTTGGTGACCGCTTATGACAGCAACCTGAAATGGGCCGAGTGGAGCACAACCCTTGCCAATACCTACACTCATAACCGCAATATCCGTGGTTTCATACGCTCCGATCAATTGACTGACAACGGCACACCGAATGCGGACGGCTTCAATCAGAGCCAGGACCACACGGACATCTATTTCGACAGCCATCTGACCTTTTCACCGCGGGATAACCTCGAAGTGGTCACCGGTTTCAGCTATCTCTACGGTTCGGGTCAGGAACAAAGTGCCAACTTCCAGTATTTCATCGCGCCGGATGGGGCCAATCCGCCACCCAGCACTTCGGTGCCGGTGGATGAGTACACCGGCATGCAGGACACGCGCCGCTTCTTGGGTCTGTATGTGCAGACCGACTGGACTTTTGCGCCGCGATGGGACTTCAACTTCGGCCTGCAATTCAATCACGACGTGGAATCCCTGAGTGCCACGCTGCTCCCCACCGACCCCAGCTTGACGCCCCAGGCCGGCGGCGATCAACGTAGTGACACGCGCTTTTCCGGGATGACGGCCTTGAGCTATACCGCCTGGCAGCAGGGCGCAGACGACTTTGTGATTTACGGCAATTACCGCAATACCTTCAAACCCGCAGCCAACGATTTCGGGCCGGAATACACGCCCACTATCCTGCAGCCCGAGACCGCCCAGGCCTACGAGGTGGGACTCAAGGGCACATTGCTGCACAACCGCTTCGACTGGGAAACCAGCGCGTTCCTGACCAACATGGATAATACGGTGATCTCCACGGACGTGAACGGGCTTCCCGGTACCGCCAACGGCGGTCAGAACCGCTTCAAGGGTATCGAGCTGTCCGCGGATTGGCGTTTGACGCGCGCATGGCGCTGGCAGGTGGCTTACAGCCATCACGATGCCACCTACCGCAGTTTCATCAACCAGACTCCGGCGGGCCTGGTGCAGGACGCCGGTCATCGCCTGGAGATGTCGCCCCTGGATCTGTTCTCCACCGGCATTTTTTACCTGCCGGAACGGGGCTGGATCGGTTCGCTGGTGATTCGTTATGTCGGCAGCCGCTACTTCGATCCGGAGAACACCGTGCTGACGCCGGCTTTTACCACCTACGATGCGGGCATCGGCTACCGCTTCAACACGTGGACCCTGAGGCTCGACGGACGCAATCTCAACAACCAGCGGCCCCCGATTTCAAACAGCGAGTTGGGCAACAGCCAATCCTATATCCTGCCGGCGCGTTTCATCGAACTCAATGCCAGCTTCCAACTATGAGAGTATGCACCGCGATCTAACTAATGATCGCGGCCTGAGTACTTCAATTCGCCCGCGTTTATGGCGATTGACAGGCGGTTAGTGGGTTGCGGCAGCGCGCAAGTGGCAAAGGGTGTGAAGCAGCAGGGCGGATTGTAGGCCTTGTTGAAATCAATCACAGCGGCGCCACCCACCGGCGGCGACACATACAGACAGCGGCCAGCCGCGTACGTCTGCTTGCCATTGGTCAGGTCGGTGAACATCACGAAGTAATCGGTCGCGCCTGATTCCAGTACCGCTTCCAGACGATGCTGTTGGCCATCAACTTCAAACACCAGCGTCCCGGGCGATTGCATTTCTTCCTGCATGTCCAGCACGGTGGCGATGGAGACTGTTTTCACCGACTGATAAGGCTCGAAGCGCGCCGCCAGCCGCCATTTCTCATCAATGGGAAAATACTCCAATCCCTGGAAATGCACGCGCGCCGCGGCAGCGCTGTCCCGGACGCGGATGCCAAGCCGGCCGCTGCGTTTCAGCAGATGGAAACTCACAGTGCCGGTGTTGAGTAACGTCGGTGCGCCGCCGGCATCGTCAATCAGCGGACCGAGGCTGCTCACCAGCCGGCCGGCGTGCATCACTGCCGCGTTCGGCGCGGCGCTAAAACTCACCCGCATACCCACAACCCTGAAGGTCCCCACCTGCTCCGGCAAGCCGGGGTAATCCATGACGATGCGGTTGGACGCCGCACGGCCGAAACTGTTCTCGCCCGCGTCCAGCCAGAACAGACCCACGAGGGTGGTCCAGCCGTCTGCGGCGGTCAGTTGCCTGAGCCGCCGGTTTTGCCATTCCTTTATTTCCTGCTGATAGCTCACCAATACCTCTACCGCGAAAATTGCGCGCGTTTGCGGAATTCAATTCCAGCTGAATACGGCCATTTACTCCGCCAACAGCCGTTTCAGGTCAGCGGCAATTACCTCAGGTTTATCGCTCTCGCTGGTCAACAGCCTGGCATTGCCCTGACGATCGAAAATGAATACGGTGCTGCTGTGATATACCTCATAATCGCCGTGGGCATCCGGCTCTCCAAGTTGGTAGCTTACCCGCAAGCGTTGCGTGAGCGCTGCCAGTTGCGCCTGAGTACCCGTCAAGCCGACGAACCATGGGCCGAAGACATTGACGTAACTTTTCAGCACCGCCGGCGTATCGCGGGCGGGATCCACGGAAACGAACAACACCCGGACTTGATTCGCATCGAGGCCCAGCTGTCTGAGTGCCGTCGCCAGATCCGCCAAGGTGGTCGGACAAACGTCGCGGCAATGGGTGTAGCCGAAGTAAAGCAATACCAGCTTGCCGAGATAGGCCTTCTGAGTGACGCTCTGCCTGTCATCGCGGGTCAGGGTGAATTGCAGCGCCGGCATGTGGCCGGTGATATTCAGCAAATGCCAGGGTTGTGAGGCAGTACGGCCGCAGCCGGCCACGCCCAGGATCACCAGCAACCCGGCGCACACCAATGCCGGTCCACAGATATGGGAAAGCAATGACAAACGCCTGTTCATTCCACGGAACTCGCTGGCAACAGAAACACAAAACGCTCACAAAAATACCATAATAAATACCAGAAGAAGACTCCGCATAACAACAGATTATCCGCTGGTGGTACGATAGTCG
>DAHVFI010000155.1 GCA_027317045.1 Gammaproteobacteria bacterium | reverse complement strand
CGCCGGCGGCGGTGAGCGAGAACTGCACCTGGTAGGCCACCTGGTACTCCAGCGGCTGGCCGGTATTGCTCACCGACAACACCCGCTGTAAGCGCTGGGATTTCAGGATATTGAGCACCGCCGTGGCGGTCGTGGCATCGTGGGTTACGTTGGTGGTAGGGGTGATCAGATTGCGACGCAACTCGCGCACCAGTTCGGCGTCACTGCCGGTATCGGCGATGTAGGTTCGTTGCATGGCGGCGGGCAAATGGATGGCCTGACGCAGCTGGAAACCACAGCCGGCCAGCAGCAATGGAATGCCCATCAATACAGCAAGACGCGCGAGTTTGCCCATCAAACCACCACGT
Organism: Gammaproteobacteria bacterium; assembly: GCA_027317045.1. Taxonomy (GTDB): domain Bacteria; phylum Pseudomonadota; class Gammaproteobacteria; order Natronospirales; family REEB76; genus REEB76. The sequence goes on along the minus strand of DAHVFI010000155.1, from coordinate 1,578 downwards.
TCACCAATTTCCCCGGAACCACGATCACCTTCTTAACCGCCTTGCCTTCGACAAACTTGCGCACATTGGCATCCGAGAGCGCAGCTTGTTCCAGTTGGGCGCGCTCCGCGTCTGCGGGTACCGAAATCCGGCCACGCAGTTTGCCGTTCACCTGCACCACCAGCTCGACACGATCCCGCAGCAGCGCAGCCGCATCCGATCTGGGCCAAGGCACGCTCATCACCGATGAGCCATGGCCGAGTTCGCGCCAAAGTGTCTCACAGATATGCGGGGTCATGGGTGCCAGCAGCAACGCGATGGCCTCGAGGCCTTCCTGTTTCACGGCCCGATCCTGAGCGGCCGCCGGCTCGCTGCGCGTCAGCGCATTCAGGAGTTCCATGACGGCCGCGACCGCCGTATTGAAGGTGTAACGGCGGCCGATATCATCGCCCACCTTGACGATGGTTTCGTGGATCTGCCGCCGCAAGCCGCGCTGAGCGTCGTCGAGCGCGGCAACCTCCAGTTTTGGAACGGGGCCCGCGTTGACATGCTCCGCCACCGCTCTCCACAGCCGCTTTAGGAACCGGTGCGCGCCTTCCACACCGGTTTCGGACCATTCCAGGGTCTGTTCCGGCGGCGCGGCAAACAGCATGAACAGCCGCACGGTATCGGCGCCGTACCTGTCCACCAGCGTCTGCGGGTCCACGCCGTTGGCCTTGGATTTGGACATGGTGCCCATACCGCCGTATTCCACCGGCTTGCCGTCCGCATTAAGTGTTGCGCCGATGATCTGGCCGTTCCCGTCATAAGCCGGTGTGACTTCATCCGGGTTGTGATAGCGGATGCCGCCGGCGGTTCCCTTGCGGTAATAAATATGGTTCAGCACCATGCCCTGGGTCAGCAGCTTGGTGAACGGCTCGTCGAACCGCAGCAGTCCGAGATCGCGCATCACCCGCGTCCAGAAACGTGAATACAGCAAATGCAGGATGGCATGCTCGATGCCGCCGATATACTGGTCCACCGGCAACCAGTAATTGACCCGCGCATCCACCATGGCGCGCTCGTTATCCGGACAGGCATAACGCAGGTAGTACCAGGACGAATCCACGAAGGTGTCCAGGGTGTCGGTTTCCCGATGTGCCGGTTTGCCGCACCGTGGGCAGGATACGTTTACAAACGCTTCACATTTCACCAGCGGATTGCCGCTGCCGTCGGAAATCAGATCTTCCGGCAGCACCACCGGGAGCTGCGCATCCGGTACCGGCACGTCGCCGCAATCTTCACAATGAATGATGGGGATGGGACAGCCCCAGTAGCGCTGACGGGACACACCCCAGTCGCGCAGACGGTACTGCACACGTTTCTTGCCCAGGCCCTTGGCGGCGAGATCCGCGGCGATGGCGTCCACTGCAGCCTGGTAGCCCAGCCCGTCGTACTTGCCGGAATTGCACACCACCACGTCCTTGCTGACCACGCCCAGAGCCGTACCGTGGACGTCCGGGACCGGGTCCGCCGGGGCGCGCACCACGACCTTGAGAGGCAGGCCGTATTTCCTGGCGAACTCAAAATCCCGTTCGTCATGGGCCGGCACACCCCCTA
>DAHVFI010000152.1 GCA_027317045.1 Gammaproteobacteria bacterium | reverse complement strand
GTGTACGCGCGTAACGCTCCGCCGGAGGACAGCCGGCGTTCGCTTCTAACGAGACTGAAATCGGTAGCGCATCGCAAGAAATACGGTCAGCGTATCGGACCGGTCCACGATGGGGCTGTTCTGGATGGAGCGCGCAAAATGCAGGTATTTCAAACCGCCCAGGAATTGCCAGCGCTTGCCCATCGGCACCAGCAGGTTTAACTGCACAAAGGGGTTGGTGGCGCGGCCGGGGGAGTATGCGGGGCGCCCCGGCATCACTTCAGCCTGACTCACCCCGTAGTAGTAATTGGCAAGCGGGGAGTTTTCCCACGCAAGGCCGATGCCGGGCGCCAGTGTCCAGCCCGGCATGCGGATCGGGTAACGATAGTCCAGGTCCGCCTCTATGCCGTTGTAACGGTGCAGCAGATCGGTGTAGACGCCGGCGTCGAGGCGCCCCCAGTCGCCGAACAGGCTCAGGCGCCCGCCGCCATCGATGGACCACTTGCGGCTCTGAATGCCGGCCAGCTGCGATGATTCACTGGCGCTCAGGCGGTTGATGCGCGGCTTGGCAAGAATCGAAAAGGTGTAATGCCGGCCGTTGAAGGGCACATACCCGACGCTGGCACCGGCAAAGAAGAAGCGTCCATGGTGGTAGAAAATCAGCGGTAATGCCGTCACCTGGTTACCGACCCCGATATAGCCGGGTTCACTGATAACCACCCCCAGGCCGAGGGACCAGCCCGACCCTCTATTCAGAGAGGCTTGCGAAATAATCTGATCCTCGGGGTTGGTTGAATTCTGGGAGTTGTAAGCAGCGGCGGAATCCGTTGCGGATGCCGCCGCCGGCAGCATGACCGCGAGCGCAGCGCTGATTCCGAATAGGATCCACAGGCAGTGGCTGCATACGCAGCACCAACGAATGTCTCGTGCAATACGAATACGAGTCATGCCGGGTTTCTCCAAAAATGGTTCCCTGACCCTAGAAGCGGTAACGCAAATTCAAGTAAAGACCGTGCTCTGTCAACTGAATGTAGTTTCCGTCTTCTGCGCTTTGCTCGTTCTGCATGAAATAGCGGCTATACCAGCCGAGGCCAAGCTGCATGCCATTCTCCCAATGGTAAGCCACTCCCAGTCGCGCCTCCTGATTTGTTTGGGTCACGTACACCTTGCCGCCCTCATTGCGCAGACTGTAAAGGCGCGGCAGATGACCGCCGAGGAAATCGGCCTCCACCTCCCAGGATGCCGGCAAAGGATAGCGGAAATGCAAGCCCAGCTGCGGTACCGGAAGTTCCTGGGTAATGAAATCCTCGGACGTGCGGCTGCCACTTAACTCCGATGGGCTGGCTGCACCGCTTGGATGGCCCTGCAGGCTATAGGTGAGCCCCACATACGTGAAGCCGATTTCGCCGTCAAACCGGGCACCCGTGGTGCTGCCCAGGAGTCGCTGGCGGTAAAGCGCCGTCAATTGCCAGTTATTCAGCCAGCTGGCGTTAGTGGTCAAAGGGTTGTTGGCGGCAAGTTGAACGCCGTTGAAGTAAACGGGCATCGGGCGCAGGGTTTCGCCGTATACACGGGAAAAATCCACGTTCAACAGCAGTGCGCGACCGCGGTTGATCTCATCAATCGCATCGAAGCTTAGATGTTGGACGTAGTCAATGCCGAGAGCGGGTCCGAGTGGCAAGGCGGTACCTGACACATTGTTTTCGCGCACCTGAATGAATCCGCCAGGAACGCCGCGGGCCAAGTCGATTTGTAATTGCCAGGGCGCGGCGTCCGCGGGAAATGACACCGCCGTCAACACCAGGCCTGCAAGACAAGCGGATAGATTAAAAAACCCGGCCGCGCTTATTTTCACGAAGTGCCGTATGCTTGGGTTTGGATTAGGGATTTTTTTTGACGGTAAGTTTTTCGCGGATTTCACTGTCGATATCATCTAACAGGGTGAAACGCCTCAAATACTGGGCCCGCTTGCGGGATGGGACCGTGTCAATGGAGCGGCGTGTATTGGTTGCCGGCAACAAGAAAAAGCCATTGGCTGTCGGCTGCCCTCCGACGTCATTCCAGAGCTCGTCATAGGATGATTTCATCATGCTGATGCGGTCCTGATAGCGATGCCGCATGAAGCAATGGGCTGAATTGCCAATGGCGTAAATCCTGGTGATGCCCCAGGCGGCGGCCACTTCACGCAATATGTACACCAGAAGATGCTTGGGGCGCAGGCCGTGGAATACCCGGGTCG
>DAHVFI010000268.1 GCA_027317045.1 Gammaproteobacteria bacterium | reverse complement strand
CCGCGTAGGCGCCGTAGTGGGTACCCGGGGCGGCCTGCCTGGTGAGGATATTGATGACGCCGCCGATGGCGTCCGAGCCGTACAGCGCCGCGCGTGGACCTTTCACAATCTCGATGCGTTCCACGTCATTCAACTGGATATTTTGCAATGCGGCACCGCTACCATCCGCGGGATTGATCTTCACGCCGTTGATCATCACCAGCGTCTGGTTACTGTTGGTGCCGCGCAGGAACAGCGACTTCGGCTGGCCGGGGCCGCCGTTACTGGCGATATCGAGCCCGGCATATTGCTGCAGCAAGCCAGCGATAGTTTGGGCGCCGCTCAACTGGATTTGCTGGGCGGTAATCACGATCATGGGCGCCACCTCCTGATCCGCAATCAGCGGCGTGCGCGTGGCGGTGACGGTGATGGGGGTGCCGAGGCTGGTGGTGTCATCGGCCAGTACCGAAAGGGAAAGCAGGCTCAGCAGTGCGAGCGCAGCGCCGGTTAATACAGACTTGTACATGAAATTCTCCCCGCGCAGCACGCCCGCTGCACGCAAGCAGTGAAAACAACGGCGTGGGGAGAAAGACGTGGCTTATGAAGCCCGTGCATTGCCCGCCGCAACGCCGATACCGTTGCCTTCAGGCCGGTCTCCGGGCTCGCGAGCGGGTTTTCCCGGTCTGTTGCCTTCCCGCGCTCACGCGCAGTGGCTTCGTGACAGACTTGTGCTCGCCTACCGTTGCGGGGGCAGCGCCGGCATTGTCATATGACGCACCGGCTTCCCGAGTGTCATCCGTCAGGATGACGCCTCAAGGCGACGGTCAATTTAGAGACGTGGTTTCCACATGTCAAGCATGTTCATGTCTTGATGATCGCTGAGTCTTGGCCAGCTCCCCTATTGACGAGGTGCCAACGAGAACAACTCAGCGGTTATTTGAACAAGCAAAAGCCCCGCTTTGACGAGGCTTTGTTGTTACCGGTTTCAATCACCTTCTCCCTCCATATGGAAGGGAGGGAAGGCACCATTATCGTCAGATTGCCTTGAAGGCGCTCTTGTTATCAATACTGGTAAGCGCTTGCTGTGCAATGGCGGCAGCCTGTTTCTCCCCGCTGGGAAAATCCTTCGGGTTATTTACCTGCGCCATCATCTTGTAACCGTTCTCGATGAGGTGCAGTTGCACCGAGGTGGCGGTTGGGCTTTGGGTGTTGTCAAGGTAGAACGCGCCGGGGCCAAAACCATCAGCCACGTGAATCTGAATGGGCGTGATGTTCTGTTTGAATAAGGCCTTTTGCTGGGCCGCGTCTGCCGCCAGTTCGGTGGCTGGATCCTTGGAATTGGACTCGGTTATTTGCAGGAGGCCCAGGGTCTCATTCTTGGAATCGTTGTATTCGCACACATGGATGGGCGAATTCTCTCCCGAGAGCATCATCGCATCAAGCTGGCCTCCCAATATCTTACCGGCTTGAACATTGGTGACGGCGAGGCAGGCCATCAGCACTTGCTTGGCATTGGAAGAACCTTTGTGCGAACAGGCGGCGAGGCCCGCGAAGAGTAGTGCGCCGGCGGCGCCCATGAAAATTAATTTTTCAAAACGGCTCAGCTTGATCATGTT
>DAHVFI010000129.1 GCA_027317045.1 Gammaproteobacteria bacterium | reverse complement strand
TCCTCCACGGGGTAAGCAAGTTCGCCGTTCTCCACCCAGAAGCCGGCGGCGCCGCGGGAATAATCACCGGTGACGGGGTTGACGCCCTGACCCATGAGCTCGGTGACCACCAAGCCGCTGCGCATGTGTCGCAACAGACCGGCATAATCATGTTCACCCGGCTTGACGTCGAGGTTACGCACCCCGCCCGCGTGGCCGGTGCTTTTAAGTTTCAGCTTGCGCGCCGCGTAGCTGTCCAACAAATAAGTAGTAGCCACGCCCCGGTCCACGATTTCGGCATCGCGGGTAGCCACGCCTTCATTGTCGAAGGCGGCGCTGGCCAGCGCCTTCCTGAGATGCGGGCGTTCGGACAGTTGCATGAAACCCGGGAAGATACTTTCGCCCGCGGCACCCAACAGGAAAGATGCCTGCCGGTATTGGGCGCCGCCGCGCATGGCACCGAGGAAATGGCCGATAAAACCGCGCGCCACTTCCGGGGTGAACAACACCGGCGCCTCCCGGGTAGTGAGTTTGCGCGCGCCCAGCCGCGCCACGGTACGCTGCGCGGCTTTGGTTCCCACGCTTTCCGGGGTTTCCAAATCCCGGGCGTCGCGCGCGCTGCTATACCAATAGTCGCGTTGCATGCCGCCGTGCTGCCGGCCGATCACCGCACAGGTCAGGCTGTGTGCGCTGCTGGCATAACCGCCGACAAATCCGTGGCTGTTGCCGTACACCCGCAGGCCCTGATGGGAGGTGACGGTTGCGCCCTCGGAGTTTTCGATGCGTTTATCAAACGTGCGCGCCGCATCTTCACAATTGCGCGCGATTTCAATCGCGTCTTCGGGCGACAGCGCCCAGGGATGATTGAGATCCAGGTCGGGTAACTCCTGCGCCATGAGCTCCTTATCCGCAAGGCCCGCGCACTCGTCCTCCGCGGTATAGCGCGCGATGCTGACGGCGGCACGCACCGTCTCCTTGACTGCCGCCGGCGACAGGTCGGCGGTGCTGGCCGAGCCCTTGCGCCGGCCGCAATACACGGTGATACCGAGGCCGCGGTCACGCTGGTACTCAAGCGTCTCCACCTCCCCCAGACGCACCGTGAGCGTCAGGCCTGATTCGATGCTGACGCCGGCTTCCGCCTGGCTGGCGCCCAGCGTGCGCGTCTCGCGCAGGACCTCCGCCACCAGGGTTTCAAGGTCGGCCTGTTTCACTGCCGGTGTATCATGATTGTGGTTCGCGCGCATCGTAATGAAATTGTTTGAGATACCGGCATTGTAACCCCATGGACCTGAACGACCACAGTCCTGAAAGCCCGAGTCGCTCGCAGGAGAAGCGGGAAGCCGAAGCGCTGCAAAAGCTCGGCGAGCAATTGATCTCACTCCCGAAAAAACAGCTGGCCATGCTGCCGCTGCCGGATCGCTTGCGCGAGGCTGTCGAGCAAGCCCGCCGCATTACCAGCCATGGCGCTCTCAAACGCCAGCGCCAGTACCTTGGCCGGCTCATGCGTGAGATTGATCCGCAGCCGCTGCGCTCGAAACTCGACGAACTGCGCGGCGCCGACAAGGCGGCCAACGCACGCTTTCATCAAAACGAGCGCTGGCGCGACCGGCTTATCACGGAAGGCGATGCGGCGTTCGCCGAATTCCTGGCACAGCACCCCCAGGCGGATCATCAGCACCTGCGCCGCCTCATGCGCGACGCTGCCAGCGATGCCGCCGCCGGCCGGCCGCCGCGGCATGCCCGGGAACTATTCCGCTATATTCAAAGTCTCGACTGAGCGGCACTTGCGACGGTTTCTCTGCTATCCGGCAACGGGTAGAATACGCCGATGAAAGCCCTCGTCGGTCTCATCATGGGCTCCAAGTCCGATTGGGAAACCCTGGAGCACACCGCCAAAACCCTCGGCCAACTGGCCATCCCTTACGAACAGCGGGTGGTTTCGGCGCATCGCACGCCGGATCTTTTGTTTGAATATTGCGCCCACGCCGCGGGTCGTGGCCTGGAAGTCATCATCGCCGGTGCCGGTGGTGCCGCGCACCTCCCCGGCATGGCCGCCGCCAAAACCCTGCTGCCGGTGTTGGGCGTGCCGGTAAAATCCAAGGCTCTCAAAGGCGTTGATTCGCTGCTGTCCATCGTGCAGATGCCGGCGGGCGTACCGGTGGGTACGCTCGCCATCGGCGAACCGGGCGCGGTGAACGCAGCGCTTCTGGCCGCCGCCATCCTCGCTAACAAATATCCTGACATCCGCAAACGACTGGACACTTACCGTCGCGCCCAGACCGAGGCGGTGCTTGAAAATCCCGATCCCTCCAAGTAATCGCGGCACCTGCCGGCATGTCTGATGTCATTCACGGCATAGGTATTTTTTTCTGTAAGTGACTTGATATGAGTCCAGCAACAACCAAGCCACCCGCGAGCACTTCGCCCGCGAAAACAATCGGCATCGTGGGAGCCGGTCAGTTGGGACGCATGTTGGCGCTGGCGGGTTATCCCCTGGGGCTGGAATTCGTATTTCTGGACAAAAGCACCGATGCGCCCGGCGGCCAAGTGGGCCGCGTGATCCTCGGCGAGTTTAATGATCCGAAAAAACTGGGTGAATTGGCCGCATCCGTGGATATCCTCACCTATGACGTCGAAAACGTAGCGGTCGAGGCACTCGGCGATATTCCGAAAAGCAAAATCTTTCTGCCGCCGGTGGCGGCCCTGGCTGCTGGTCAAGACCGGCTGTCGGAAAAGCAGTTATTTCAAACGCTCAAGATTCCAACCGCCAAATATCGCAGCGTGGACAGCATGCCGGATTTGGAGGAAGCCATTCACGCCATCGGTTATCCGGCGGTACTCAAAACCCGGCGGCTCGGTTACGACGGCCGCGGTCAGCGCATCATCCACAGTCCCGCGGAACTCGGCAGCGCCTTCAATGCCCTCGGCGGCGTACCGCTGATCCTGGAGGAATTCATCGACTTCACGCACGAGGTTTCCATCATCGGCGTGCGCAACCGCAGCGGTCAAACCGCGTTTTATGCACTCACCGAAAACCGTCACCGCGACGGTATCCTGCGCCTCTCAATCGCGCCTTGCCCCGATAGAAAACTTCAGTCGCTGGCACAAAAACACGCGCGGCGTGTCATGCAGCATTTCAATTACGCCGGCGTGCTTACCCTGGAGTTCTTCGTCAAGCAAGGCAAGCTCATCGCCAATGAAACCGCGCCGCGGGTGCATAACTCCGGCCACTGGACCATCGAAGGCGCGGTCACCAGCCAGTTCGAGAATCACCTCCGCGCCATCCTCGACCTGCCGTTGGGCGATACTTCACCTGTTGGCTGCTCCGCCATGATCAACTTCATCGGCGAGCTGCCGCCGCGCGCCGACATACTCAAAATTCCCGGCGCCCATTATCATGATTACGGCAAACAGCCGCGGCCAGCGCGCAAACTGGGTCATGCCACGCTGGTGTGCAAGACACGCAAAGAACTGCTGATGCGGCTGAAAAAACTCCCCGGGCTCAATTACTGAAGACAGCCGGTCGGGGGGCACCTACTCACACGGTCTGATGCGACACCTTGCCCCTCAGCGCACTCTCTCCCCTTCCCGGTCGGAAAGGGGAAAGAGAATTTTTGCCGGTGGAACGCTCAGTCGCTGTCTCCATCTGACGTGCCGCGCTCAAACAAGACCAGATCGCCGTGTTGAAGCGTGCCACTGTAATTGCCTGCGACCACGCCGGAAAGCTGGATCGCGAATGTATCCAGTCCAGACCCTGATGGGCCATTATCGCAGCCGGTGGCCGCGAACGATACGCTGCCGCCCTGTTCCTCCAGCGTTCCGGTGCCGGAGAAGCTCACGCAATTGCCGAGGCGGCTGAAGCCCGAAATGGCTTGCGTGCTGAATTCAACATTGTGCGTCTTGTCTTTCCAGTGGAAACGCCCGGTGTTGACCGAGGTCACGTCAAGATCGAAGCGTCCGGTATCGCCGGCCGCATCCACGGGAATGTATCCACTGCCGCGCATCTCCTGGGCACCGGCGGGTGCCTGTTCCACAGTGATACGCAGGCTCGCGGTATTTTTGCTCGCCAAACCCTTGCTGTCCGTGACGGTCAGCGTTGCCTCGTATCCACCGCTCTGCGGATAGGTGTGCGAGATAACGGGGCTTGACTGCGTGACTGGAGTACTGCCGTCGCCGAAGTCAAAGGCGTATTGGCTGACGCTGTCGCCGTCCGGATCATAGGAACCGGAACCGCTGAACTGCACCGTGAGCGGCGCGGTTCCGGAAACCGGGCTGGCGGCGAGCGCAGCGACTGGCGGGTTGTTCGGCTGACAGCTGGCATTGCCCACCAGCGTATAGCTGCCGTTCACGGTCGTATCCATCGTCTGCAGCACCCCCGTACCGGAACCGCCCGCCAGCAACTGGGTGGTGGCATGCACCTGCTGCAGCACATTACCCGCCGCAAGCCCTCCGACATCGGCGTCTTCCGCCACCAGGCGGATGGTGCCGTCGGCACTGTATCCGCTGTCGGAATCCAAAGCGCCATCGACCACATCATCGGAGCCCGAGGGTCCCACCGCCACGTGTCCGTACTCGAAGCTCGGCGCGCCCTGGGCATTGGTGGTATTCATGTCCACAAAATAAGTGGTGCCATCCGGCGCCTCGAAATACGCCTTCCAGTAGCCATTGGCCGGCAGGGTGTTGAGATCCTGGACCTTGAGCGTGAACACCAGCCGTTGCGAACCATCGGTGAAATACGGCTCGGCAATCGCCAGGGACTGGATGTCCATTTCGGTGTTGGCCGGCGCGCCTGTCTGGTCACCAGTCGGATCGGTAACCACCGTCAGGCCCGGCAACTGACAGGGACTCGGCGGCAGGGCTGGTTGCGCGGCCGCCAGCTCGTTGCCGAGTGAACCATCGCCGGCACTGTTGAAGGCGCTGATTTCGTAGTAATAGACCGCGCCGGTTGAAGGCGGCAACGCGCTCGCGTCCGTGTAGGTGGTCTTGGGACTGCTCAATGTCGCCAAGAGTGTTTCCGCTCCACTCGCGGTGCCACGATAAACGCGGTAACCGCTGATAGCCGCACCGCCATCATCCGGCGTCTGCCACACGAGTTGCACCGCACCGCTCGCGTCCTGGCTGGCGGAATCCAGTAGTGGAGCTTTGGGCGCCGCCGGTTCCACCGGATCATACTGGGCGAACAGCGGATCGCCGCCCGACTGGTAAGCCACCGTGGGCAGCGAATCGAAGGGGTTGGGCCCGCCGCCGACGCAGCTTCCAGTGCAGCCATCCGCATAGCCGATCACCACATTGCCGTGGGCATCCAGATGGGAATCGATGAAATCGAGTAGATTGCGGTTGTTGCCCGGGCAGGTGGTGCCCCCCGTGCAGATGCCGCCGGGACCCTGTACCGGGTCGTTGGGCGTCGCATCCACTACCTTCCAGCTCGCGCCGCCGTCATACGTGTAGGCCACATACAGTTGCCAGGTGCCAGCGAAGCCCGCCGCCTGGTAGTCACCCGCGGTGGTGGACCCGAGAAAGGCGCACGCCGCCCGGTTGGGGTCGCCCGCCACTGCGGTCGGGAATACCGTGTTTACCACCCCGATGGGCCCGGATATATCCTGATCATAGGTCCAGGTGAGACCGTGATTGGTCGAGACCGCTACATGCGCATGGGCATCGGCGCCCTGATAGCAGAAATACAGGGTGCCGTCGCTTGCCACCGCGGCCGAAGGATCGGAACCGGAAAACGCGGGACTCGCCGCGTTGTAATCCGGCCGCACGTTCCAGGTGAGACCGTTGTCCTCGCTCACCGCGACGGCCGGATGTCCCGAGCAACTGGCGTTCGGTACATACACCGTGCCATCGGGTCCGACTTTGATGTGCCCGTGCAAACCTTCGCACTGCACCAGGTTGTAATCGCCGACCGGGAGCAGTCCGGCGGTGCCGAAATAGATCGGTACCCCGGGACCGTAGGTCAGACCGCCATCGTCACTGCGCGCACAGAAGGCGGTGAAGATGTCCTGGGAGCAGTAATACACCGCGTCGGGATACAGGCCTTGCGCCTGCACGCCGATGGGCAGCACACCGCCCGCATACGGGCCGCCGCCCACGGAGGGGTGATCCGCACCGGCGGGAATTCCGCAGCCCTGGCTCGGCGTCCAACTGTTGCCGTCGTCGTCGGTAAAGGCGGCGAAACTGCATGCGCCGCTGAGCTCGGTGACAAAGGTACGATTGGTGCTCGAATCGGTGAACAGAATCGGGTCGAGGCCCAGCTGGCTGGTGGTCACAAAACCGACGCTGTTCCAGGTGGCGCGCGCGGGCGAGGTGGAAAAATCAAAGCCGATGCGCAGCGTATCGGGCTGGGCCAGGCCGACGACGCCGCCCACGCTGCGGATACCGATATTGGAAAACATCACGTTACCGGTCTTCCAGTCCACGCCCACTGATGGTTCGTTTTCAAAGCCGTCGAACTGTGAGGGTGCTGGGTAGTTCTGGAAGCGCGGCACGCCGGGGCCGCTGGCGCCGGGCGCCGGCGGATTCCGTCCACAGGTCACGCTGTTGCCCGCATCCGGGTTCAGGGTGATGGTGCCGGTATAGGCATCGCCTTCGGCCGTGTAG
>DAHVFI010000126.1 GCA_027317045.1 Gammaproteobacteria bacterium | reverse complement strand
GCCGACGGCAATAGGTTATAGCGCACCACCAAGGCGATCAGTGCCACGCCAAATGCCAACCAGGCATTGCTCCAGGCAAAGAAATACGGCCGCCGACCAGCATGACGCCGCAGCAGCATAAACAGCAAAACCAGCAGGATGATGGCTACCATCTGACTGATAAGTCCGAAGCTCATCAGCATCTGCATTCCAGAAACCGCATTCGCCCCCAATGCTAACTCCCTGCACCAAACCAGAAGCCAAAATACCTGCTCATCGAAGATTCTAAAGGTGCTTCAGCCACCCGATGATGCACCTGACATAATCCTCCCACAAGGCCACTCATCGGCATAACTGCACCGTTGAGGGCATACCGCCCCTAGACAGCACGGCGCCGATTCTGCACACTTGAACTGCTCTACTCAACATAAGGTAGCCTGGCAGTCCGCGGGAGGATGCGGCTCAAGGGAGACCGGGAGGCTTGATGGCGATTGCCACCATGGCGGATACGCTTGTGCCCAGCCGCGACGTCGGGCTGTTGGTCAAGGCGGAACTTACCAACCTTCTCTATCACAATACCCGCGGCACACACCTAGCCGGCATTATTGTTGCCGTATTGTTGGTAGCGCTGTTCTGGAACACACCTCTCAGTCATGTAATCCAGATAGCCTGGCTGGTCTTTATGCTGACCGTGGAGATCGGTCGCGGACTACTAAACCGCAATTTCAATCATCGCAGTATTGAAGCTGTCAATGCGCCCCTGTGGGAACGGCGCTTCCTGGTGGGCAATCTGTTGACCGCTTGTGGCTGGGGCCTGGCGGGGATATTGCTGTTCTCCTCCGGGGACGTGGCACATCAGATGTTCCTCGCTACGGTCATCATGTCAGCGTGTGCCCTGGCGATGCCGGCCCTGGCCCCTTCCCTCAGGGGCTATGCAATTTTCCTATTCATGGCTGCGCTACCACTCGTGATACGACTGGCGCTAACCTTCGATGTAGTCCGGCTCGCCGCCGCGGTTCTGGCCTGCGTCATGCTGGCACTATTGCTACGCATGTCCATCGGCATGCACACACGCTTGGTAGAGCAACTTAATACCCGTTTTGCTTTCGCGGATATTGCTGACGAGCTGCGCACTGAAATGGCCGATCGCAAGCGTGCCGAGGAACAGCTGGTGCAGCTCGCGAATTTTGATTCCCTCACCGGCCTGCCGAACCGCACCCTATTCGAGCAGAAGATCACCAATGCCATTACCCGCGCGCGACGTGGAGATGCACAACTGGCGGTGTTGTTCGTAGATCTGGACAGGTTCAAGCATATCAATGATTCACTGGGTCACCAGACCGGCGATCAGGTGCTGAAACGCGTGGCACAGCGTCTGAAACGTTGCATAGGCGACCGTGATACGGTTGCGCGCCTTTCCGGAGATGAATTCATCGTACTGGTAGAGCATGTGGACAAACGCGAAGATATCGTACGTCTTGCGGAACGCATACTGCGCACCCTTGCCAAACCCATGATGCTCAACGAAACCGAGCTGCGCGTTACCGGCAGCGTGGGCATCACCTTGTTGGCGGCCGATAGCCCCGATGCCAAGAGTCTGCTCGCCAATGCCGATACGGCGCTGTACCGCGCAAAACACCGTGGCCGCAATAGTTACCAGTTTTTTACTCCTGATATGCACGAAGCCGCGCTCAAACGCCTGAAACGCGAGGTGGAATTGCGCAAAGCGCTGACTCGCGGTGAACTGGTGCTGCACTATCAGCCGCTGTTCGATCTGCCGAATGGCGACATCATGGGCCTCGAGGCCCTGCTGCGCTGGCATAGCCAGGAATTCGGCCTGGTGGCACCCGCCGAATTCATACCGCTGGCCGAGGAAACCGGCCTCATCATTCCCATCGGTGAATGGGTGTTGCGTGAAGCCTGCAAACAGGCGGTGCGCTGGCGCGGCATTTACGGCGCTGAATTTCACATGGCGGTAAATCTTTCAGCGCGCCAGTTCACGGTACCGGATTTGGCCGGCATAGTGGGGCGTATCCTCGGCGAAAGCGGGCTGCCACCCCAGGCTTTGATACTGGAAATCACTGAAAGCGTGACGCTCGCCAACGAGGAAAGTAATCTCAATGAACTGCACAAACTCCGTGGTATGGGTATCAGCCTGGCACTGGATGATTTTGGTACAGGCAATTCCTCCCTGGCTTACCTCAAACGTTTTCCGATTGACGTACTCAAGTTGGATCAGAGTTTCGTGCGTGATGTGGCCTTGAATCGCGAAGACGCTGCAGTGGCACGCGCCACCATAAAACTTGCGAATGCCCTCGGCCATCGTGTGGTGGCGGAAGGTGTGGAGAATGAAGCCCAACTCAAGTGGCTGCAGATGGAAAGTTGCCCCCTCATCCAGGGTTTCTTACTTAGCGAACCGCTGGATGTGCATGCCTGTGAGGAACTCATTACAGCCCGGTCACGGGCCACCAATCCGCCGGTATCTGACAAAGTCAATTAGATCAGGTACGTTCCAAAACACGGATTGAGCGCCGCCGCATCTGCTAATATGCATGTCCACATGTCAGATTCAAAGAACGCGCGCCCATGGGTTTATTCCATGATTTACTGAAATTCCTGGATCCGTATCTGGCGCATTACGGTTATCCGGTAATTTTTATTGTCATTTTCATCGAAAGCTTCGGGGTGCCGGCACCCGGGCAGACATTGCTTATAGCGGCCGCGGTCTTGGCAGTGCACGGCAAGCTCAACATCATCCTGGTGCTGCTAACGGCATTTCTGGCCGCCGTCATCGGCGACAGTCTCGGCTATCGGATTGGTAATCTGAACGGGCGCCGGCTAATTTTGCGCCTCGGCAAATATGTACGAATCGGCGAGCCACAGGTGCACCACATGGAGATGGCATTCGAGAAATACGGCGGCTGGTTCGTGACCTTCGCGCGTTTCTTCGAGGTATTGCGCCAGGTGAACGGCGTCGTTGCGGGTGCCGCTGCCATGCCCTACCGGCGCTTTCTGCTCTTCAATGCCACCGGCGCACTACTGTGGGTTGGTGTGTGGGGTCTGGGCACTTTCCGGCTGGGCCGGCATCTGCAAGGGTATGCCGGGTATTTCGATGAGATCGGTCTGTATTTCATCGTGGCGCTTATGGTGGCGCTGGTGGCCCTGCTACTGTATTTCGCCGGCCGCCGCTGGCACCATCGTTCCGGATAATCCGAGATCCGCCCACGAAACCTGCAAATCGAGGCACCGGCAATTGCCATAGTGTGTTCCTGAGCTATACTTTCGGCGAGACAATCCGTATTCCGGGAAGCGTTCGATGAAAAAACTCGTAGTCACGTTATTTGTCACCTTAATGTTCACCGCCTGTACCAAAGCGCCGGAAAAGACCGTCACTATGGAAGCCGGAACCCCGGTGGGCAACCAAGCTGTCATCAAAACGGCGCTCAAGCAACTCACGATTTCGTGCATAGGTTTGAACCAGAAATCCTATGACCTGATCAACTGGCATGCCACCATCGCCTCCAACGGCGGCAACCCCTACAACTACCACACCGAGACCTGGGGTTGGAACAAGTGGGTCGAGGTGACGGTGGAAGTGCGCCCTAACGCCCGCGACCTGCCCGAGGAATGGAATGCGCGAGGTCAAGTGCTCAAATACGACGTTGGCGGCAGCCCCCAGTCCGGCATAGACGGCAAGACCACGCTCTCGCAACTCATGTGCGGCACGCTGCCGGTAAGCAATGATCCGCAAAACCCCGACACCTTCCTGTCAGTGCCGGAAATGAAAGTACTCGATCAGTTAAAGTGAAGCTGCCGGCGTCTGTGCCAGTACCACTAGGTACCGGACGTTAATCAAAGCCGGAGGGCTTTTACCGGCCCCGGCTTTTTAATTCCAAAATCCGGCAAGCCCCGATTGGAGGTATGCTTGTCCCGGTTTTTCGGAACCATGGGATATGTATAGATACTCCCTCCGTCTGGCCGCTATGTTGATGGCCATGTCCGGCGTGGGGCTGCCGGACGGCTCCCTGGCCCAGGACACTTCTCCGGCCGCTACCTACACCGCGACCGCCGCCCCGGCGGAGCCACAGCCGGAACAAGCCGGCAGTGCCGTATTGGCTGTCGGCACAGTCACCGCTACCACTGTCGCCGGCCACCGCCGCCAACTGCGCGACGGGGATACCATCTATTCAGGTGATGCCATCAGCACCGGCGATGACAGCTACGCAGATCTTGACTTCGAGGATGGCGGACGCATGCTGCTGCGCCCGGACACCGACTTCCAGATCCAGCGATACCATTACGATCCCGCCGCCCACGGCTACGCTTTGGCGGTGGCTCAAGTGACGGCACCTACAACGCCACCGCCGGCATCTCCACAACCAGCCGAGGCGCAACCGCAACACGAAAGCGCCTTATTCCGGCTCATCAAGGGCGGGTTCCGGGCCATCAGTGGTTTCATCGGTCATGTGGAACACCAGGATTATGCCGTGGACACGCCAGTGGCGACTATCGGCATCCGCGGCACCGGCTACGAAGTCCGTTATTGCGCCAATAACTGCGCGCCAGGAGAACAGGGTCTCTATACCGGCGTGGATAAAGGCGCCATCGTCTTGAGGAACCAAACGGGTGAAAGTATCACCACCGCGGGTCATTTCGGTTATGTGGAAAATCGCAGCAGCTTGTTCCGTCTGCTGCACCACCCGCCGCGAGCTCTACAG
>DAHVFI010000120.1 GCA_027317045.1 Gammaproteobacteria bacterium | reverse complement strand
GCCGGAACAAGGTCCGGTGCGGATTGGGGATGCGGCCGGTACCGGGGTAAACATCAGGGGCGGTGCGCTGCTGGCGCTCGCCAGCGGAGATTTTCAGCAGCCCGAACAACTTCGTGATATCCGCCATCTGTTGCAGACTTTGCTGGACGAGCTGCTGGGCGGGCGTCCTCTCAAGACCCGCGAAGTCATGCGTGCCTTTGGGAAAGTCCGGGTTTAAAGCGATAATGAAGATGGGTGTTGCGTTGCCGGAGGTGCGTGCGAATGGCCCAGTTTATTCAGCTTGGCGTCAATATTGATCATGTAGCCACTTTGCGGCAGGCCCGTGGGACTCGCTATCCGGATCCGGTGGAAGCAGCGCGGCTTGCGGAGAATGCCGGCGCCGACAGCATTACCGTGCATCTGCGCGAGGACCGGCGACACATCCAGGAACGGGATGTACGGCTGTTGCATTCTGTATTACAGACGCGAATGAATCTGGAAATGGCCGCCAGCAACGAAATGCTCAAATTCGCCTGTGAGTTGCAGCCGCAGGATTGCTGCCTGGTGCCGGAACACCGCCAGGAACTCACCACGGAAGGTGGCCTGGATGTGTGTGTGCAACACAAATCGCTTGCGTCAGTCTGCGCACAATTGATGGATGCAGGTGTGCGTGTGGCCCTGTTCATTGATCCGGATCAGGAGCAGATTGAGGCAGCCGCATCCTTGCGTGTGTCGGTAGTCGAGTTGCACGCCGGCCGCTATGCGGATGCGACGGATAGCCGTGTTCAGGCGGAAGAACTGCATCGCTTGAGGGAAGCCACGCAACTTGCATTGCAACGGCGGTTGGAAGTGCATGCGGGTCATGGCCTGCATTACCATAATGTTATTCCAGTGGCGGCCATTCCCGGGGTTACCGAGCTGAATATCGGTCATGCCATCGTCTCGCGTGCACTCATGGTGGGCCTGACCACCGCGGTCATGGAAATGAAACAACTGGTTCGAGATGCGCGCAGTCTATGATTCTAGGGATCGGCACCGATCTGGTGGAAGTGCGGCGCATTGAGCGTGCCTGGCAACGCTTTGGCACACATTTTTCAAAACGCATTCTCATGCCTGAGGAGATGGACGGGTTCGAGCGCAGCCAGAATCCCGTGCGTTATCTGGCCACGCGTTTTGCCGCTAAGGAAGCGGTGGTTAAGGCGCTGGGCATCGGTTTTCGCCATGGCATGTGGGTGCGGGATACGGGCAGCGTCCCAGACGTGCGTGGCCGTCCGTTAGTGATCTTCTCGGAGCGTGGCCGGGCGGTATGCAAGACCCTTGGCGCCGGTGAAGCGTTTGTAAGTTTGAGCGACGAGGCCGGAATGGTGTTGGCTATGGCGGTGATTCTGAGGAGTACCGTGCCGACAGCCTGAAACCTTCAATGGCTATCCGGCATAGGTGCTACTCTGCGCACTACCGTCAGTCTCATGGTTGCCGGTTTCAAGTAGGGCAATCACTCTGGTTATTTCCTCTTTGAGTTTCATCTTAAATGGTAAAATATATTCGATCCGTGATTGTTTAATCAGCATGCTTTCCATCGTGTTGCAGTAAGCTTTCAATTGTACAAGCCTGCACACGGCCGCGGTCCCATGCAGGATATGCAGCCCTTCCTGTAGGGCGACAATATCATTTCGCTCCCAGGCGCCTAATATGGCTTGCTGCTGCTTCGGCAAATCCTGTCGCAGCATGGCGAGGATTTCAGGCCGCAGTCGTGTCAAGGCTGTTTTTAATTCCTCCAGCGAATCAGACTTGGCTGGAGTATTGGGCGGTGCAGCTAAAACAGCCGCCAGCAGAGCCTGTTCCAGGACCTGTTCATCTACCGGTTTAAGTAACCAGCGGCGGATGCCGAGAGAGCGTGATACTTCAAATGATACTTCTTCGCGGGTCGCGGAGAGCATGAGAATAGGGACTGGGTACTCCTTCGCAGCCTGGACGAGTTTTTTGGCCACTTCCAGGCCGGTTTCCCGTCCGAGTCGCATATCCAAGAGGATGACATCCGGACGTTTGTCTGCGAAGCAAGCGAGCGCAGCAGCACCATTTTCCGCTTGCATCACATCGGCACCCAGTTCGCGAAGCTGCAAGGATATGAGGCGGCGGTTAATGCGATTATCTTCCACTACGAGTACATTACGGCCTATCAGCGGTCGCGGGATGATGGTCAGTCCGCGTGGTTTTGTCACCTGCTCCGATGAGTATCGCGGCAGCAGCCGGCGTATTTTCTCTTCGAGCGTAGGCGTATCCACGCACTTGGGTAAGCACACCCCGTCCACGGCTTTAGATATTCTTTGCTGCACACTGCTTTCGAGGGAATTGATGAGTACTATCATGGGGGGTGTCTTGCCACCTCTCCGAAGGCCGCTAAATTTGCTGCAATCGCGAACTTCGTTATAACTCAGGGAGAGTATCAGCAAGTCAAAACCTGCTTTAGTCGCCGAATGCAACTGCGTGGATAGCCTGCTAAAGTTGTTACACGCAACCACTGTGTGGCCGAAGCCTTCCAATCTTGACTGCATGGCCGTGGTCATACCGGGTTGCGATTCATAGAGCAGTGCCCGACCATGTGAATTGGCGGGAAGCAGACGGGGCGACGCAGGCAGAAGGTCAAGCGCAAGTTCCATGCGGAATTCACTGCCTTCACCTGGGCGGCTGAATACATTCAGGGTACCACCTAAAGCATCCATCAGCTGCCGGCTGATGGCAAGTCCCAGGCCTGTGCCGGAGTAGCGCTGACCGGTGACAGTATTGAGCATTGTGAAGGGTTTGAACAGTTCTTTGATGTGTTCTTGTTGAATGCCAATACCGGTATCCTGTACGCTGATACGCAGCGTAATTGCATGCATGCTCGTTTTTATAGCACGTGCGCTGAGCTTTACATGACCTTGTTCCGTGAATTTCACCGCGTTGCTCAAAAGGTTTATAAGCACGCGCGAAATCTTGACTGCGTCGCCCATATAATTCACGGGCAGGTCCACTGGCAGGTATGAAATCAATTCCAATTCCTTCTGATATGCTTCAGGTGCGAGCAACGTAATGGCTTGCTCCAGCAGCTCCCGCAGGTTAAACGCCACGGGCTGTATGGGCTTGCCCGCTTCCAGACTCTGCAGGCCCAAGACATCGTCTATGAGTGCCAGTAGTATGGTGGCTGAGTGCTGAACGGTATCCAGGTAATCGCGCTGATCTTTATTGAGCCTGGTTTTTGCAAGCAGCCCGGCAAATCCCACGATAGCATTCATGGGCGTGCGTATCTCATGACTCATATTGGATAGAAATTCGGATTTCGCCCGGCTTGCTTGCAACGCACGCTTGCGGGCCAAATCTAACTCGACGTTTTTGACTTCCATTTCATCCATTGTTTCCCGCAGTTCCGCGGTGGCCTGATTCACTTGGATTTTGAGTTCCTGCTGTGAGCGTTCTGCATTCGCCGCCATAAGATTGATACCACTCTCAAGCTGGCCGATCTCACCGCCGGAACGTTCAGGCACGCGCGTGGCATGATCGCCGGAACTGAAGCGACTGACCATTTCAATTACCCGTGTAATGGGCACGGCTACAC
>DAHVFI010000260.1 GCA_027317045.1 Gammaproteobacteria bacterium | reverse complement strand
ACTTTAATGCATGGCCCGCACGAATGTGCAAAGGCCAGTGCACGGTCTTGAGTGCATGCGGCGGTGTCCAGAGGTGCCGCAATTCGGCGGCCAGCGCCTGCACGGGATCGCGCCCCAGGGCCTTGAGATATTTCTGCACCGCCGACCAGGTGCGCAGATAAGCCAGGAACTGGTCCAGCGTCCAGCGTTGCTGCATGCGCAATGCCGGCGGCGCCACTTCCGCGAATGGAAATTCAATGCTGCGATAACCCTCGTCAATCAGCCCCCGCTCCGGCGGCCAATAAGGGCCGGTCTCGCCGGCATAGAAAACCCGTACGCATTCATCTATGGCCGGTTCGATGTGACACAGGCCGTAGCACCAGACGGCGACGGCCCCGCCCGGTTTCAGAGCTTTTTTGACCTGTTGGTAGAACTTCGGCCGGTCGAACCAATGCAGCGCCTGGGCCACGCTGACCAGGTCCACCGAATGCGCTTCCAGGCCCGGGGATTCCGCCGGCGCCACACGGTAGTGCACGCGTGGGTGCGGGAAGGCACTTTCAATCTGCTGCTTGCTGGGATCGGTGGCGATCACCTGCCGGTAATGCGACGCCAAATCCAAGGCCGCCTGGCCATTGCCGGTGCCGCAATCCCAAGCGCTATCGTGGCTGGCCGTCAGCGTCGCCAGCCAGGCGAACAGTTCATCCGGATAATGCGGCCGTGCGTCCGCATAGGCCGCCGCATGCGCGGAGAAATGGTCCTTAAACTCCAGTCCCGTCATGGCTAACGATACAGTTCAACTGCAAAAATGATCCACATACCGAGCAGAAGAAAACTGCTCAGGGCATAAACAAAAAAGCGGTGCATGATTTTATTGTAGGTCACATGGATCAGGGAATGCACCACTCGCAGCGCTACGTAAATCCAGGCCAGCGCCAGCAGTGTTTCCGATACGTTGCGCGTCATGTATAACGCGAGACACAGCACGTAAAACAGCACCGGCATCTCGAACAGATTGACGAAGTTGCGGCCCGGCAGGCGCACATCCGACGGTACATCCGGTGATTCGCCGACTTTGTACGCGCCGCGTGCAAGGCGCCCGGCAAATCCCGCGCTGAAGCGTTTGTAGGCCATGAACAGCATCATGATGAAAGTCAGCGCCACCTGGCCCAGCATCGGAATGAAAATCAGCCTGGAATTCATGCGACAAGCTCCCGGCATAACGGCGTCAACGCTTCGATATTTACGGCCTGAATGTTGTGTTTCCCAGGGCCTGCGCCAGATCATATCAAGACTGCCGCGGGGCATACCGGATTCGGCCAGCCTGATAATAGGCGCACATACGAAAAAAAGCCCCGCCGTCACCGGCGGGGCTTGGCTTAGACGATCGCCATCGCGTCAGAAATTGACCGTCGTGGTGGTATTGGCCGTCACGTTTGCGGTCTGGGTAGCTGAAAATGCCAGGCTGATGGCGCCTGCGGTGTCATCCGCCGCGCAAGTCGCGGCCAGGGTATAACTACCGGGCGCTAGAAACCCAACCGTGTAGTCGTAGCTGCCGGTCGTATTGTTGAGGCTGATGGTGGCCGATGTGAGGGGCGCGGTTCCGCCGCTCACGGCCACATTGAAGCCATCCAGAACGGTCACCGTACCCGGGTACACGTAGACCGCCGGGCTGCAGCTGGTAGCGGTGATCAGCGTGCCGCCGATACTGAGGGAGCCCGATACGGTGCCGCTGACAGTGCCCACCTGCTGCATATTGATAAGACGCAGGGCCGGGGTGAGCATGTAGCTGGTGACACCGCCGCTGTTGGACAGGGTGATGGACTGGCGCAGATTGAAATCAATCACGAAGTCCGCCAAGCTCCCCTGCGCAACGGTGAAGCCGCTCACCAGCTTGAGCCCGGTCTGACTGCCGCTCGAGATAGTGAGCGGATATTGCGAACCGGAGGACGTGATGATGTAGGAATTGGTGGTATCTATGTCCAGGCGGATCCACTGATAATTGCCTGCCGGGATGGTAACCCCCGCAAGCAGCGAGGCACTGTTGGTGCCCTGCTGCTGGAGCAGATCGATCTTTTTCTCCGTGCTGAAGGAGAAACTCTGCTGGCCGT
>DAHVFI010000104.1 GCA_027317045.1 Gammaproteobacteria bacterium | reverse complement strand
GTCCACGATATGGCTGATAGCTTCTTTGATGTCCAAGTGATCCAGCCTCTTTTTCTTTGCCCTCCGTCTTCAGTGGGAACCTGAAGAGTGAGCGGCTTGCGCTTTCAAAAAATTCCTCAACAGAGCATGCCCATGCTGGGTCAAGATGGATTCCGGATGAAACTGCACCCCTTCCACCGCCAGTGTTTTGTGGCGCACCCCCATGATCTCCTCCAGGCTGCCATCGTCATTCCTGGTCCAAGCGGTGACTTCCAAACACTCGGGCAATGAGTGTTTCTCGATCACCAACGAATGATAGCGCGTAGCTTCGAAGGGGTTGGGCAAGTCCGCGAACACGCCTTTACCGGTGTGATGCATCATGGAAGTCTTGCCGTGCATCACCCGGCCGGCGTGCGCAATGCGGCCGCCATACGCCTGACCGATGGCTTGGTGACCGAGACACACGCCCAGAATCGGGATACGCCCACCCAGCTTTTGGATCACTGCCAGCGAGATTCCCGCCTCATTTGGGGTACACGGCCCCGGCGAAATCACGATGCGCTCGGGACCAAGTTGCTCCAGCTGCTCGAGAGTAATCGCATCATTACGATAGACGCGCACATCAGCGCCCAATTCGCCCAGATATTGCACCAGGTTGTAGGTGAAGGAGTCGTAGTTATCAATCATGAGCAACATGCATTGCGCCTCATACATCTGCCCCTTTCGTCATGGCCACGGCCCGGATCAGCGCCTCGCCCTTGTTCAGAGTTTCCTGCCACTCGCGCTCGGGCACCGAATCATGCACGATGCCGGCGCCCGCCTGTACATGCAGGTAGCCGTCCTTGATCACCGCCGTGCGGATGGCGATGGCCATATCCAGATTGCCGTTCCAGCCCAGGTAACCCACGGCACCGGAATAAATGCCGCGCTTCACCGGTTCCAGTTCGTCGATGATTTCCAGCGCCCGCACCTTGGGGGCGCCGCTGACGGTACCGGCGGGAAAGGCCGCGCGCAGCGCGTCCAGCGGCCCGAGCCCGGCGCGCAACCGGCCTTTGACTTCGGAGACTATGTGCATGACGTGGGAATAGCGCTCGATCAGCATCTGCTCGGTGATACGCACGCTGCCGGTCTCAGCCACGCGGCCAACGTCATTA
>DAHVFI010000080.1 GCA_027317045.1 Gammaproteobacteria bacterium | reverse complement strand
TCCGGCAGTACTGCTGCTCGCCATCATCGTCGGCGGCTTTGGCCGCGGCAGCAACGGCTCCGCTGGTCCGTTTGCACCCGCGGAGCAGGCTTGGCTTGCGGAAGCCGCGCCGCCCGTGAATCACGGTTGGATATACAGTCTGAATACCGCCGCGGGCTTTTTCGGAATGACCTTGGGTGCGCTGCTGGCTATATTGCCGGCCTTTTGGGTGCATCCCCTGGGTCCGCGGTTGGCATACAGCCCGATATTCATGATCGTGGCGCTGGGAGGTTGCGTGAATCTGTGGCTGCTGAGTGGCGCACGTGAACTGCGCGCCCAGCCGGGGTCGCGCCAGAGCGCGGACGCGTTCAAGAAAACCCCCGCCCATCGTTTCGAGAATCACATCCTGTGGCGGCTGTTTCAGCTTAATACTATCAACGGCCTTTCCATCGGTCTGACGGGAACCTTGATTGCATACTGGTTTGCTCTTAAATTTCATATCGGCCCTGGCGCCATCGCGCCGATGATGGCGATTACTTTCGCGCTCACCGGCATGACCTCCATTTTTGCCGGCCGGCTCACGCAGCGGCATGGCCTGGTAAGCTCGGTGCTGTGGTCACGGGGCATCGGCGTGCTGTTGTTGATGCTTCTGCCGCTCATGCCCTGGTTCTGGTTGGCGGCGATCATTTATATGTTGCGGCTCGCATCCAGTGGGGCATCCCTGGGTGCACGCCAGGCGCAAGTGGTGTCGCTGGTGCGTGACGAACGCCGAGGCTTGGCAACCAGCGTGAATGCGGCGGCGTTCCAGGTGCCGCAATCCATCGGGCCGGGAATTGCAGGACCCATGATTGCCGCCGGCATGTTTGTTACGCCCTTTTATCTGGCTGCGGGGTTGCAGGTGCTATACGTAATCGGTTATGGACGCGTATTCCGTCGTTACGAGCGGGTTGGAATGGCGACGCCGGAAAACAAACCACCCCCTTGAGCGGGATGTGCTCCGGATAGGCGTTCGATTAAATATCAAGGTGAATTGTTCAGTACTGTGCTGACAGTCTGTTGCGCAATGACGGGTAGGTTGCCGGTGTATGTAAAAACGATATTGTCGGCGGTGGCAGGGTTGTCCTGGGCGGCCTGGCAGGTGAATGCCAGGGTGTATTCGCCAGCCGGAAGGTAGGCGGCGGTAAACTCATACTCGCCGGTCGTATTGTCTAGCTGCACAGTGCTCTCGGTGAGCGGCTGACCGGCCGGCGGCGCGTTGTCGTTGATGTCGGTGGGTGTGGCATTAGCGCCGGCAAACACATAGACCGCCGGTGTGCAGCCGGGGGTGATGAGCGTATTCGGCACCACCCCGATAATGTTGCCGGCATCCATGACGTTCACCAAGCGGCCGATGGGTGACAGTTGGTAGGCGGTGGAACCCACGGCCGGCGGGAGCACGGATTTGCGCGCATCGAAGTCTATGAAGTAGTCACCCGCCATGCTGTTGCTGATGGCAAACGGTGTGTTGATATTCAGGTAGGTAAATTCAGAACATGGCAAGCCACAGGGATAGGGAGGCGGGACAATCAAGGCGTGCTGACTGCCGTCGTTGAGAATAATGTACGAATCTGTGCCACCGCCATTGGCGCTGATAGTCAGTACCAATCCCTTGTACTGGCCGGCAGGCAGGATCCAGTTGCCGATGAGCGGCGTGCTTATGCCCTGTTGCAGTTGCAGCAGGTCAATTTGCTGGGGTTGCGGGAAATTGAAATTAATAGGATTGCCGCTCACAGGTATTGCCTGCACGCCGACGATATCCACCACCACGCTGGTGGCGTTGTCCGCAGGGGCATCGGTAATCGACAGCTGCATCTGGCCATTGCCGCTGCTAACGCAGCCGGCAAACGCAGTAAGGATCAGGGGCAGAACCAGGAACCTGTAGGTATGCCGACGCATAGACACCTCCCAGACCGCGAGTATCAGCCGGAACTTCAAGCCGGCTGGCGCTGAATTTTACCCTGATTTAAACGCCTGAGCCTGGCAACGGTTTACCCCTTGCTGGCGCTGCCCAGTCTTCAATTCAAGCTGACGAAGGTGGTTTGCCCGGCGTTTACAGTGGCGGTGGTCACGGACGTGAAGCTGATATTGTTGGCGGTGGTCGGGTCATCCTGGGCAGCCTGGCAGGTGAAGGCTGCGGTATACAGTCCCGGCGGCAGCCAGCCAACGGTGAAATTGTATTGTGCCGTGGTGCTGTTGATACCCACCAGAGCACTGCTGATAGGCTGCACTGTGCCCGCAGGTGCATTGATATTTTCATCCGTGGGCGTGACCTTGCCGCTGTATACATAGATGGCGGGGAAGCAGCCCGAGGTCACCCGTGTATTTGCCACCATACCCGTGAGACTGCCGGCCTCAGCATTGTTTATCGCCCGCAGCGATGGTTGCAGGATGTATTGTCCCGGATTGTTGGGGTCCTGAAATATAGATCTGCGCAAGTCCATATCCACGGTGTAATTGGCGCTGATGTTCCGAAAGACGATGAAATTCACCGGCACCGTGAACTTGGTCGGCGCGCCGGCCGGAATGACCAACGGATAGACGTTACCATTACCAATCAGCGTGATACTTGAATCCAGCGTGCCTGGGGCTGCTTCGAAGTACAGGGTGATGGAGGTGTAATGGCCTGTCGGCAAAGGTTGGCTGATCAGGAATTGCGAGAGACCGCCTTGTAGTTGGTAAAAATTGAACGTCACTGGACCTGGAAACGGAAAGTACAGCGTGCCGGCGTCTCCCGTTACATCCAATTCGGTCAATGTAATGTTGATGCCGTTTGCCCCATCAATGGGCGCATCGGCCATGTAAAGGTTGAGGGATGGTGAGGTGCTGTTACCGTAGCCACAACTGGTAGCGTACAGCAGCACGCACAGCACAGCGGCGCACCGGGTGATCAGTCTGAGCATGGGGACTCCGATCAGGATGTATGATACAGCCGGGAGATTGACTCTATCTGGCTGACCGCAAGTTTACCGCGTACCGCTCCCGGCTCCTAGAGGTACGGCACATTAAGCGGGAGGCATGCTATAAAAAAAGAGGGGCCTCTCGTCAAAGGGGGAAAACAAGAGGCCCCAGACTTCCCCACGTTGCGTGAGGTCGTCATAAACAGGTATACAC
>DAHVFI010000079.1 GCA_027317045.1 Gammaproteobacteria bacterium | reverse complement strand
AGGTGGGCCGCAACGAACCCTGTCCCTGCGGTTCGGGCCTAAAGTACAAGCAGTGTCATGGGCGCCTAAGTTGAATCGCAGGTTCTGAAACGGGTGCGCCGCGCGGCATGCTGACGTGCAAACCATTCACGTAGTGGCGGCGGTGTGGGCGGATGGGCAATCCCGGGTACTGCTAGCTCAACGCCCGGTTGGAAAACCGCTGTCCGGATATTGGGAATTCCCCGGCGGCAAGCTCGAAGCGGGCGAAACACCACTGGCGGGGCTCAGGCGCGAACTGCATGAAGAGCTGGGTATAACGATCCAAAACGCCCGGCCATTAATCCAATTGAGTCATGTATATCCTGAAGTGCGCGTGCAACTGGACGTATGGCGTGTAACTCACTATAGCGGTGAGCCGCGCGCCTGCGAGGATCAGCCCCTCGCCTGGGTGAAACCAGGGGAACTTTCCGGCTGGAATCTGCTGCCTGCGGACGGGCCCATCATTACGGCTATCCTATTCCCCCCGTTGATGTTGGTGACACCATCACCCGAGGCGAATCGGGAGCAATTCCTGCAGATTCTGAAACAGGCGCTCAAGCGAGGCGTGGATTTTGTCCAGTTACGTGCGCCCGAACTCGGTTTGTCAGATTATGCCTCCCTGGCGCGCGCTGCCACTGCTCTCTGTCATCGTCAGGGAGTGCGCATTCTCCTCAACAGCAAACCCGAAATGGTGCGTGATGTTGGTGCCGACGGCGTGCATCTCAGCAATGCGCATCTCCTGCGGATGACCGGCAGGCCCTTGCCGCAGGATTTCCTGGTGGGCGCATCCTGTCATGATGAAACCGGCATACGGTTGGCGTCGGCCTACGGGCTGGATTACATCGTCCTGGGCCCGGTGCAAGCCACGCCCAGCCATCCGCACGGCGCAATCCTGGGTTGGGATGGGTTCAAGCGTTTGGCATCCTGCAGCCTGCTGCCGGTATACGCCATCGGCGGCATGTTGCCGCAATCTCTCGAACAGGTTCGTAAACTGGGCGGTCACGGCATCGCCGCGATGCGCGGGCTGTGGCAAACTCAGGGCTCGGAGTTTTCTTGAGCCTCAGACAGGGCGCTGTCGGGGATGGCGTGTTTCTCCAGCAGCCAATCGCCGAGGTCAATCAGACGGCAACGTTCGCTGCAAAACGGCTTGTATCTCGATTCCGCGGTCCATGGCACTGCGGCTTCGCAACGCGGACATTTGACCGCTGCGGGAATTTCCGGATTCTCCTTCATCTGCGTCTATGCTGCCTCACAGTTGGCAGCATACCAACTTGAAACCGATGTCGCGCTTGGCTTGTTGAGGCCGGCTGGCGCTCAGATTCGGCTCCAGAAAATGGATGGTGATGCGCTGGCGGCCCGCGCTGATTTCGGGATAGACACCGCTGCTGGCCGGTACCATGACGCGCACCAGCGGGCAATTGGGGCTGTCGAAGAGATGCAGGAACATGCCCTGTTCGGCCACTTCGCGGGTGGGCAAGGCGCTTTCCCGGGTCAGGGCCATGAGCAGATTGATGGTGTCACGCAACGGGCGGATTTCCTGCAGCCAATGCTGCAGATCGCGGGTGCGTTTGGCGTGTGCCTGGGTGAGCCAGGCGTGATACACCGGCAGGTCGAATTGACAGGTACCGCCC
>DAHVFI010000257.1 GCA_027317045.1 Gammaproteobacteria bacterium | reverse complement strand
GTCTAGGTTTTCGGCGTGAGCCAGAAGTACCCAGCGGCACAGCACCGACAGGCGTTGCTCCTGATCGAGGCCCGTGAACGTGTCCCAATCCAGCCAGCGGCTCTCCTGACCGCTGCCGCTGAACTGCTTGGTGAGCAGTTTTTGTTCGCGTGCCGAGGCTTTCCAGGCGATGTGCCGCGGGGAATCCCCGGGGCGGTAACTGCGCAGGCCGCTGAAATCCTCCTCGCCCCGATTCGTCAGCCGACCGCCGCCACGCCCCTCCCGGGCCGGCGGCAGTGGCGGAGCGTCATCCGCCGGCTTGGGATACACCAAGGCCCGTAGGTCCATGTACACCCAACTCCAGGCGCGGCACAGACCGAGAGGGTAGGTGGTTTCCACCACCAGCCGTTCCAGCTTGAGCCAGCCGCGTTTTTGCGCGGCGATCGGCACCGACACCCCCCCATGTTCAGCAGCGGCTACGTCGCCGGTGACCGTGGTGTCGCTGGCATCGGCGCTGAGGCTGATGGCGATGCGTGGGCTGCGGCCCGGGTTGGTGATGTAAAGATGAAAACGCACGATTTCGCCGACGAACGCCGGCGCCGCTCTGCCGGCGCCGATCCCCAATCCCGTGAGATTTGCATGGCAGGCATACATGGCCACGAAACCCAAACCGATGAGCACAAATGTCAACATGAAGCCCATGCTGTTGGAATAGTTCATGGAGCCCAGCAGCATCACGATGACGGTGAAACCGTAAATCAGGCCTTGGCGAGTGGGCAGAATGTAGACGCGACGACGCTCGAGGCGCACCAAATCACCATCCGGTCCCTGACGGCGGCGCGCCCAAACCTGGACACGCTGGGCTATAAATTCACGCGCACTGGAGAGCATGTTTACAACACCATGGCAGGTGCCGGATATTGCGTTCCGCGTTCAGATATCGTCTGACTTAAGAAAATAATCGTATCTGTCCGAAGATATGCTTCGATAACCACGCCTTGACTCCGCGCAAACCAGGTTAGTAGAGCCATCAATGCAATCCCGGGATTCAGAGTCTCCTTGAATGGTATCGTCATGCGAAATATTTTCCGGAAAGCAAATACGGAATAGCATTTCGTGGCGGATAGCAATTGCAGCCCAGCACCGGCGTTTTATTTATGGAATCGGCACGGCTTCCAGCAAATCCTTGGCGACACTCGCCGAAGCGCTGCTTTCATGGGTGGATTTGAGACGCAGGCGATGCGCCACGACACCGGGCAGTACCGCCTGTAAATCCTCGGGTATCACACCGTTGCGCCCCATGAGCAATGCCCAGGCTTGGGCGGCATGTTTGAGCGCCAGGGTGGCGCGGGGCGACAGGCCGTTTTCATAACGCGGCGATTCCCGGGTGTAACGCACCAACGCCTGCAGGTAATCCAGCAATGCGTCTGACACTTGCAGATTGAAGGCCGCTGCTCGCAGCGCCAGTAGCTCCGGTGCGCTCAGAATCGGTTGCAGATCGTGCAGCAGTTCGCGCCGGTCGCGGCCCTTGAGCAGACCCCGTTCCGCCTGCTCGCCGGGGTAACCCAGCCCGATGCGCATCAGGAAACGGTCGAGTTGCGATTCCGGCAATGGAAACGTGCCCACCTGGTGCAGCGGATTCTGGGTGGCGATGACGAAAAACGGCTGCGGCAGAGGACGGGTGACGCCATCCACCGTGACCTGGCGTTCTTCCATGGCCTCCAGTAGCGCGCTCTGGGCCTTGGGGGTGGCGCGGTTTACTTCATCGGCAAGCACCAGCTGCGCGAAAACAGGGCCGGCGTGGAAACGGAATTCACCGCTTTGACGTTCGTATATGGATGCACCGATGATATCCGCCGGCAGCAGGTCGCTGGTGAACTGGATGCGCTGGAATGACAGTCCCAACAACCGCGCCAGGGTCTGCGCCAGCGTGGTTTTGCCCACGCCGGGGATATCCTCGATGAGCAGGTGCCCACCAGTGACGAGGCACACCAGCGCAAGGCGGATCGGCGCCTCTTTGCCGAGGATGATGCGATTCGCCGCCGCGATCACCGCGCTGACCTTGCGCACCATGCCAGGGGTCTGTAGTTCGCGGATGGGAATCGGCTGGTCATTGGACATGAGGCATCTCCGTGTGATTTACCTTATGCTAAACCCGTCGGGCCGTCCATATCGGTTACCGATAAAATACCCAAATATTCGGAGGTTGACGTGAAGATTCTGCGCGTATTCTTAGCGAGCGTAATTTCAGCGGTGTTGGTCGCTGCTTGCCAGGGCGGCAATAATACCGCCGCCATGGCCACTCAATCACTGATGCGTACCGACAGTGCATTTTCCACGATGTCGGAACGGCAGGGTTTTGCGGCCGCCTTCAGGCAGTATGCAACCGACGACGCCCTGCTGTTGCCGGAAAACCGCGCCGCCCTCAAGGGCAGGACGGCGATCGTGGATAGCCTGCAGGGCCTGCCGGCGGGTAGCACGCTCAGTTGGAGCCCCCAGGGCGCGGATGTGTCCGCTGATCTGGGTTATACCTGGGGCGTCTATTCACTGATCGGCAAGAACGGCGCCGGCCAGGCAACCGCCGCCTACGGGAACTATCTATCCGTGTGGAAGAAGCAGGCAGGCGACTGGCGGCTGGCGGTGATGATGGTCAACAGCACGCCCGGGCCGGCGGGCGGATGAGATAAAAAGACCGTTCGCACCTCACAGAATCGGTGCAAACAGCCTGGCCACGTTCATGATCAGCCGGCGCAGGGCGGGCGCCTGTTCGTATTCGTCGCGCGTAACTCCCACCGACTGGGCGAAATCCTCCTTCAGCATGGTTTCCACCGATGCCGCGAAGTCCTTGTCTACCGTTAGCACGGTGATTTCAAAATTCAGCCGCAACGAACGGTTGTCCAAATTGGCGCTGCCCACCGCCGCCGCATCCTGGTCCATGAGGATCACTTTCTCATGGATAAAACCGGGTTGATAACGATACACTTTGATGCCGGCGCATACCGCTTCATACGCATACAAGGATGAAGCGTTGAAAACGATGTAATGGTCGGGGCGGCTCGGGATCAACAAGCGTACGTCCACGCCCCGTAGTACTGCAAGCTTGAGCGCCGTGAATACGGCTTCGTCCGGCACGAAATAGGGCGTGGTGATCCATAGGCGCGTATGCGCCGAGTTGATGGCCTGCACAAAAAAATATTTACAGGTTTCCCGCTCGTCCGCCGGCCCACTCGGTATCACTTGGCAGTGCATATTGCGACGACGCAGCGCGGGCTGCCTGTGCAACTCCGGCACGTGGCCGGTGGCCCAGTACCAGTCTTCCATGAAGATCAGCTGGATACTGGCCACTGCCAATCCGGCCACTTCGATGTGGGTATCCCGCCAGGGGCTGAGCGGAGGTTTGAGCCCCAGATACTCATCGCCGGCATTGTGGCCGCCCACGAAAGCACGTTCGCCGTCCACCACGGCGATTTTCCGGTGATTGCGGAAGTTGAGCTGATAGCGGTTAACCAGCTTGCGCCGGCGGGTGGTAAATTCCTGCACCCTGACACCCGCCGCGCGCAACCCCTCAAGGTAGCTTTCCGACAGATTGTGGCAACCAATGCCGTCATACAGGAAATACACCTTCACACCTTCGCCAGCCCTGGAGATCAATGCATCCTTTAGCCGGCGCCCGAGGCCATCGTCATGCACAATAAAGAATTGCACAATCACGTAATGTTTGGCTGCAGCAATCGCCGCGAGGATGGCGGCGAAAGTTGCCTCGCCATTGATCAGCAGCCGCACCTCATTACTGCGTGAGAACGGCAGGCCGGTGAGTTTTGCCAGCATTTGGATGCCGGCAAGCATGTGTCCAACCTGCGCTTCCGCTTCGACGCGTGCCATCGTGCTTTGGTGAAGCGCGCTGGCGTGCTCATAAAACTGGCGATTGCGCGCGCGGCGCGCTGCCACGTAACCTGAAAATTTGGTGCGGCCAAAGATCAGATAAGGAACAAGCGCCAGATACGGCATGAATATCAGGGATACCGCCCAGGCGATGGCACCCTGTGGAGTGCGGCTCGTCAACGCGGCATGCGCAGCGGCCGCGATTCCCGTGAGGTGCATCAAGGCAATAAACGAAATGATGGCGGCGCGCAGGATCTCGGTATGCATGTCAGTAGCTGTCGAAACCGGTCAGCCGAGGCGGCGGATGTTCGCCACCTGACTTTCCAGTTCGCAGATGGCATTTGCAGTCTCTGATGCCCGAGCGCGTTCCTTGTCTATCAGTTGCGCGGGTGCCTTGCTGATAAACGCTTCATTGCCGAGCTTGGTTTCAATCCGCTGAAGGTCGGCGCGTAATTTAACAAGTTGCTTTTCAAGTCGCGCGATTTCCGCCGGTACGTCAATCAGACCTGCGAATGGAATGTGCAGCCGCGCAGCATCAACAGTAATGGTGGCGGCAGCGCGCGGCGGGGATTCTCCGGGTTGCAGACGAGTGATAGGTTCCAGCCGGGCAAGATATGCAAGCTCCGGCCCAATACGATCAAAGAGATGCGGATTGTGAATATCCTGTTCGAGGAGTACGCGGATGGCTTTTGAAGGCGGGACGCCGTGTTCGCTGCGTATTTTGCGGATTTCGCCGACGGCGGATATCAAAAACACGATGTCGCCGGTCGCCTTACTTGAATCGGCTATGCGACCCTCAAATCTTGGATATGCCTGCAGTGACACAGAATCGCCTCGTTTGCCAAGTTTCGGCGCAACCTGTTGCCAGAGTTCTTCGGTGATGAAGGGGATAATGGGATGCAACGCCCGGAGCAGCGTTTCCAGCACATATAGCAGGGTATGCCGGGTGGAATCCGCTTTTTCAGAGTCGGAACTACTCAGCCCAGGCTTCGACAATTCGATGAACCAATCACAGAAATCGTTCCAGGTAAACTCGTAAAGATCCTGGGCCAGCAGATCGAAACGGTAAACTTGGAAATGATCGTCAATGTTTTGTAACAAATGTCCAAGCTTGTTGATAATCCAGTGTTCCGCCGGCGTTCTCAGTGGCGGCGTGCCTGGCGCGGTAAATCCTTCGCAATTCATCAATACAAAGCGCGTCGCGTTCCACAGTTTGGTGCAGAAATTGCGGTAACCCTCGCAACGCTTGAGATCGAAGTTGATGGTGCGGCTGTAGCCTGCCAGTGCCGCGAAGGTGAAGCGCAGCGCGTCGGCGCCCACTGCCGGGATGCCCTCCGGGTAGTCGTGGCGGATGCGCTTGGCTACTTTCTCACGGACTTGTGGAATGAGCAGGCTGGTGGTGGACTTCTTAACCAGCGCTTCCAGTTTGATGCCATCCATCAGATCCAGCGGGTCAATGGTATTGCCCTTGGACTTGGACATCTTCTGGCCTTCCGAATCCCGCACGATGGCGTTGATGTAGACCTCTTTGAATGGCAGGCGCCCGGTGAAGTATTTTGTGGCCATCACCATGCGCGCCACCCAGAAGAAGATGATGTCGAAGCCGGTCACCAGCACGGAAGAGGGTAGGAAGGTGTTGAACTTTTCCCATTCGGCGGCGCGTGCTTTGGTATCCCCCGGCCAGCCGAGGGTGGAGAACGGCCACAGGGCCGAACTGAACCAGGTGTCCAGCACATCTTCATCCTGCTTTAATTTTCCTACCGGCGGCTTATCGCCGTGGTTGACGGCATCGGCTTCGTCTTCACCCACGAAGATATTGCCCGCCTCGTCGTACCAGGCGGGAATTCGGTGACCCCACCACAGCTGGCGGCTCACACACCAGTCCTGGATATTCTCCAGCCATTGTGTGTAAGTCGTTGCCCAGTTTTCCGGAACGAATTTGATGTCGCCGGAGCGGACAGCATCCAACGCCGGTTCGGTGATGGCCTTACGACCGCCTGGGCCCGGCTTGCCGTCCACACGGGTATCACTGGTGAGATCCAGGAACCATTGATCCGTGAGCATGGGCTCGATGATCGCGTCGGAACGCTGACTGATGGGCACTTTGAATTTGTGCTTTCTGGTTTCCACCAGCAGACCCTGTGCCTCCAGGTCGGTCACGATGCGTTTGCGCGCCACGAAGCGGTCGAGGCCAATGTATTTTTGAGGGATGAACTGTCCAACAACCGCGGTCGGGTTACCACGGCTGTCAGCGTGGGTTCTAGCGATAGTAAACGAGGGCTCATTCCTTGTGAGAACTTGCGCATCTTTAAGATCCAACCCAAGAACCCCAATATGACCATCAAGAGTGAATATACTGAAAAGGTCCAGATTCTCTTTCTTGCTATGTCGCAGCCAGACTTGATAGTCATTAA
This sequence comes from Gammaproteobacteria bacterium, assembly GCA_027317045.1. Taxonomy (GTDB): domain Bacteria; phylum Pseudomonadota; class Gammaproteobacteria; order Natronospirales; family REEB76; genus REEB76. The sequence continues at coordinate 408 of DAHVFI010000257.1, read as the reverse complement.
AATCGTGACCTGGCGTGATTTTCACCGCGCCGGTGCCAAATTCCTTGTCCACGGATTCGTCGGCGATGACGGGGATTTCGCGTCCCGTCAGCGGCAGCTTGAGTGTCTTGCCGATCAGCTTCTTGTATCGGTCATCATCGGGATGCACGGCCACGGCCACGTCGCCCAGCAGGGTTTCCGGGCGCGTGGTGGCAATCACCAGGCCTTCGCTGCCATCGGTTGCCGGATAACGGATGAACCACAGGTGGCCGTCACGCTCCTCGTTGTTGACTTCGAGGTCGGAAACGGCGGTTTGCAGCACCGGGTCCCAGTGCACCAGGCGCTGGCCGCGGTACAGCAGTCCCGCACGGTACCAATCAACAAATACACGACGCACCGCGGCGGACAAACCCGCATCCATGGTAAAGC
>DAHVFI010000067.1 GCA_027317045.1 Gammaproteobacteria bacterium | reverse complement strand
CAATGGACGATCCAGTTGCGATTTCGCGTCGATATCCACGACCACGCCGTTTTTCAGGAACGCGGTGTTCAAGGCAGTGAATGAATCATCCGCCCACATCGATTCGGGAATCAGGTACGACTGTAATACATCGGCATTCCGTTCCAAAGCCTGGCTGAGACTGGAAATACGCAGACCGCGGATCGCGGATGAAACCGTGCTGAGCGCCGCCACGGGGTTTCCATTCACGAATACCAGCGTATGCACCGGCATCTCGTGCAGGAGGATCGGTGCAATATCGCTTGCGCTGACAGAGTCATGTGCCGATGTTGCCAGGCTGAAGGCGCGTTTTTCCAGCGGCCGGGTGCTGGTGTATTTCCAATCTTCATGACGTTCCCCGGGAAAGCCGCGATCGGCAAAACGGGCAAACGCATCCCGGCGCAAGCCGGCGAGCCAGGCGGGCGCGTTTCCCGCGGGCGCTGTATCGAGGGTTTTGAACCCCTCGAGGTAAGGACGCAAGATTGCGCTCGCGGTATTCATGCCGCGGCCTCGGCCAGTACCCAGTCGTAACCTCGCTGTTCCAGTTCCAGCGCGAGGTTCTTGTCTCCGGATTTAAGGATGCGCCCGCCGGCCAGGACATGCACGAAATCCGGTTCGATGTAATCCAACAGCCGCTGGTAATGGGTGACCATGACCATGGCGCGTTCCGGGGAACGCAGCCTGTTGATGCCCTTGGCTACGACCTTGAGGGCGTCTATATCCAGACCTGAGTCGGTCTCGTCCAACAGCGCCAGCTTGGGCTCCAGCACCAACATCTGTAGTATCTCGTTGCGTTTCTTCTCGCCGCCGGAGAAACCTTCGTTCACGGCGCGGTTGAGGAAACTCGGATCTATTTCCATAAATTGCATCTTGGCCTTCACCATAGCGAGGAAATCCATGGCGTCCAGTTGCTCTTCGCCGCGGTGTTTGCGGATCGCGTTGTAGGCCGCCTTGAGCAGATATACGTTGTTGACGCCGGGGATTTCCACCGGATATTGGAACGCCAAGAACACGCCGGCGTGGGCGCGTTCCTCAGGGGCCATGGACAGCAGATCCTTGCCCAGGTAACGCACGCTGCCGGCGGTGACTTCGTAGCCATCGCGACCGGCGAGGATATGCGCGAGGGTGCTTTTGCCGGAACCGTTGGGGCCCATGATCGCGTGTACCTCTCCCGCCTGGACTTCAAGGTCCAATCCCTTGAGGATCTCGCGGCCTTCAACCTTGGCGTGGAGATTTTTAACGCTCAACATGTAAATAAAGTCCTCTTCAACATTTCACCCTCGCCCCTTGTGGGAGAGGGCAGGGTGAGGGGTTAACCAACCGCACCTTCCAGTGTCACGGCCAGCAGGCGCTGTGCTTCCACGGCGAATTCCATGGGCAGTTCCTTGAATACGTCCTTGCAGAAGCCGCTGACGATCATGTTGACGGCATCCTCCGTAGAAACGCCGCGGCTGCGGCAATAGAACAATTGGTCGTCGCTGATCTTGGAGGTGGTGGCTTCGTGCTCGACCTTGGCCGTGGGGTTCCTCACTTCCATGTAAGGAAAGGTGTGGGCGCCACAGCGGTCGCTCATGAGCAACGAGTCGCATTGGGTGTAGTTGCGCGCGTGCTCGGCCCCCGCCAGCACTTTCACCAGGCCGCGGTAGCTGTTCTGTCCGTGACCGGCGGAGATGCCTTTGGAAACGATTGTGCTCCTGGTGTTCCTGCCGATGTGGATCATCTTGGTGCCGGTATCCGCCTGCTGATAATGGTTGGCCACCGCCACGGAATAGAACTCGCCGATGGAGTTGTCGCCTTTCAGCAGCACACTCGGATATTTCCAGGTGATGGCCGAACCGGTTTCCACCTGGGTCCAGGAAATCCTGGAGTTGGCGCCACGGCAATCGCCGCGTTTGGTGACGAAATTGTAGATGCCGCCCACACCGTTTTCGTCGCCGGGATACCAGTTCTGTACCGTCGAATATTTGATTTGTGCGCCTTCCAGCGCAATCAGTTCCACCACCGCCGCATGCAACTGGTTTTCATCGCGCATGGGCGCGGTGCAACCTTCCAGGTAACTCACGAAAGCGCCTTCTTCGGCGACGATCAAGGTGCGTTCGAACTGGCCGGTGTTGGCGGCATTGATGCGGAAATAGGTGGACAGTTCCATGGGGCAGCGCACGCCTTTGGGCACGAATACGAAGGAACCGTCGCTGAAGACCGCCGAGTTGAGGGTCGCGAAGAAGTTGTCGGAATAGGGCACTACCGAGCCCAGGTATTTTTCCACCAGCTGCGGGTGGCTGTTCACGGCTTCCGAGAATGGGCAGAAAATGACGCCGGCTTCCGCGAGTTTCTTGCGGAAGGTGGTGGCCACGGATACCGAATCGAATACCGCATCCACCGCCACACCCGCGAGTTTGGCGCGCTCGTGCAGCGGCACGCCGAGTTTCTCATAGGTCTCCAGCAGTTTTGGATCCACCTCAGCGAGGCTCTTGGGTGCGTTGCGTTTCGATTTCGGCGCGGAGTAATAGGAAATCGCCTGATAGTCGATGGGCGGATGCTTGACATGCGCCCAATGCGGCTCCTGCATGCCGAGCCAGTGGCGATAGGCCTTGAGCCGCCATTCCAGCATGAACGCCGGTTCGTTTTTCTTGGCGGAGATCAGCCGGATCACGTCTTCATTCAGTCCCGGCGGCACCGTGTCGGACTCGATATCGGTGATGAAGCCGTGGCGGTACTCGCCACGCACCAGTTTTTCCACATTTTGGGGTTCAGTAGCCACGTGGATTCCTCTACTTTGCATCGCGGCGCTTCAGGTCGGCGAGCGCTACCCTCATTTCCACGGGCGGCACTATCGGCGCCGCCGGGCGCGCAAGCTGGGCCAGGGTCACGGTTTTCAGGGCATCGCGGATGGTGAGACTGATGCGTTGCCAGTTGTGGCCCACGCCGCACACCGGCTCGATGCCGCAACGGTCGTGGCCCAGACTGCACTGGGTAATGGCCACCGGCCCCTCGACGGCGTCAATGATCTGCACGGCCGTAATCAATTCCGGCGGGCGGGCGAGGGTGTAGCCGCCGCGGGCGCCGCGCTGCGAGGTCACCAGTCCGGCCCTGGCAAAGTACTTCAGCAGTTTGCTCACCGTGGGCGGCGCCACGCGGGTGGCGGTTGCGAGGCCGGTGGCGGTTTGCACGGCGCCGGGGCTCTGGGCCATCTGGGCCAGCACCACCGTGCCGTAATCCGTGAGTTTGCTGAGGCGTAACATGGGCTTAGACGGGTTACCTTAATTGGGACTATTTTAGTCCTATTAATTAACCGATGGAAGCGCGCCAGCCGCTTGGCAATGGCGGTCCCGAGGCATCCCCGGCAGCGGGTAAACTGCGGGTTATTGCCGGTAAATTGCTGCCCTTCATGTTGCTGTATTCCAATCTGAAATTGCTGCACATACTGTGCGCCGCCGCCAGCCTGATGCTGTTCATCGTGCGCGGCGGCAGCACGGTATTACTCGCAAAAGTATTGACGGCCCAGATCTGGAAGTGGCTGCCGCCGGCGGTGGATACCCTGCTGCTGGCTTTCGGTGTGTGGCTGGCGGTATTGCTGCAACTCAACCCGCTGCATGTCACCTGGCTGGGCGTTAAGCTGCTGTGCGTGATTGGCTATATCGTGCTGGGGGTGCTGGCTTTTCGCCTGCGCCGGCCGCGCTGGTTGAAAGTTGGCCTGTTCACAGCGGCTATCCTGTTATTCGGGTTTATCGCGAGCATCGCTGTTTTGCACGATGCGCGCGGTATATTTGTCTTGGCGGGCTGAGAGCCGATACGGAGGCGCCATGGCTGAATCATTCAAAAGTTTTCGGGGGTTTTATCCCTTCTACCTCGGCGAGCACAGCAATCCGATCTGCCGGCGGCTGCATTTTTTCGGCAGTTGCCTGGTGTTGTTGACGCTCATCTTTGTATTGATTACTCACCGGTGGTGGGGAATCATCCTGATGCCGCTCTTCGGTTATGGGTTTGCCTGGATAGGCCATTTCTTCTTCGAGCATAACCGACCCGCGACGTTCACCCATCCTTTCTACAGCTTTATGGGCGATTGGGTCATGTTCCGTGACATTCTCTTGGGGCGCATTCGCTTCTAGCCGCCACACAACCAAAGAGCATCTGACAAAATGAATTCCTTGCGCCTCATGGGCAGCTTCTCGATCCCCTCCCTCCTGGCGGGAGAGCGGGAGGGTGAGGGGGATTTAACGCATTTTATTAAACGCTTAAGTTAAAATAGATACGGGCTGCGGATGGAGGTCCGGTCTCCGTTCAAGAATTCCACTAACTCAAGCGAGAGTGTTCCACATGCATCGTTGGTTTGACGACGGCTGGTTTTGGCTGCTGGTGGCGTTGGCCGCATTTCTGATAGCCGGGTTGATGGCATTGTTCATCTGGTTGCGCCTGACAGCATCACGCCGGCGAATGCTGGCGACTCTAAGAAATATCTCCGACCGGCTGCTGCATAATGTGGTTTTGCCCGATGGGGTAGGGGGCCATATCGGCATTGATGCGTTGTTGCTGCGCGATGGCCGGCTCTATGTACTGATTCTGCGTGACGCGGAGGGTGCGATCTTCGGCGCGGAGAAAATGGATCAATGGACCGCCATCAGCCGGCATCGGCGTTTCAACTTTCGCAATCCGTTGCATCTCATGCAGAATCAAACCCTGGCGATACGCGCACTGGTGCCGGAGCTGACTATCGAACCGCGCATCATCTTCACCCGGCATGCGCGCTTTCCCAAGGGGCGTCCCGAAGGCGTGGAATTGCTGGCGGAGTTTGCGAAACCGCTGCGCCGCCCGAAAAAGACCCCGGAACCGGAATTGGACGCACAGCTGGAAATCATCTGGTCGCACTTGCGCGAGGCCGCCGGGGTGCCGCAAGGCAAGGAGACATTGGCGTTAAGCCTTTAAAATCGATATCGCTGACGGTCTGCTTCCGGCCAAAAGCGGCACCTGGCCTTGGTCGTAATGTTTAAGGCGAGCGCGGACAGCAACGGCTTACGCGCTCCGCGGGTGCTGCCGGTGACCCACTTCATAGATGCCGGCGGCGTGGTGCGCGCGAAGCTGTGGGCCGGCGGTACGCCGGTGATGGAAGAGAGCCTGGAGAAGGGGGTGGTACCGCTAGGCGTTCAATTAATCTGTTGAAAAAACGACCGCCAATTGTCTCTATTGGCGGCCTTTCAAATTCAGGTGGTGCTAGGGACTGGGGCCTGAGCCGCAATCGGCGGGATAACCTTCTCCTAGACTGGTAACTCTCCTGTGTGGCTGGTATAGACCGTTATGCCGTTGCCGTCAGGGTCGGCCAACTGGAAGTAGTAGTGACCAAAAAATTTATCCTTGGCAATTGCATCCACCGACAATCCCTTTTCGATTAGAGCCGCCCTATACAGTTCCAGATCGCTCCTAGATTTCCCGTCAATCATCAAGTCGAGTCTTTCACTAAAAAAGCCGCCGCGCTGACCAAGCTGGCTAGAAGTTAGTGGAAATGGCGATTCATCATTTTTGCTAAAAAGCAAAATATGTGTCCCACCTCGCAATTCGATGATCGCTAGATCGGAAAATGTTCCAGATGGGCGCAAGCCCAAATTTGTATAAAACTGGTAACTAATACCAATATCATTAACCTTCAAAATAAAATGTGCGAGGGCTGCTGCGGGTAAATTGTTGTTCAACATTCCGATAATCCTCTTTAAGATATTGAGTTTTGCTGGTTGATAACTGGCTGCTTGTCATTGGCTTCCTTGGCGGACGCCGCCGTGGTAATCTGACCGAGCAGTCGGATATAGTTATACGACTGAGCAGTCGGAAAAGCAAGGGGCTAGATTTGACGCGTAGAAAGGAAATTGACCGAGATAGGATTTTGGATGCCGCCGAGGCCGTAATCCTCGATTCCAGCGGCCGAAATTTCACGCTCGATGCGGTCGCCGAGCGCGCGGGGATCAGCAAGGGCGGTCTGGTCTACAGCTTCGCGACCAAGGATGAGCTGGTCCGCGCAGCCTTGGAGCGAGAAGTCGCGCGTTTTCAAGAGGCGGTCGGCCGACGGATCGTCGGCAAGCCAGCCGACCCTTTCGAACTGATCCTGGCCCACATTGAGGAAGCGCTTGACGAGGATGACGCCGCGACGAGCAAGGCGGCC
>DAHVFI010000062.1 GCA_027317045.1 Gammaproteobacteria bacterium | reverse complement strand
CAATCAAATAGCTGCCGCTGAAAGGTATGGCTGATGAGATACCGGAAGGCCCATTGATATCCTCCGTGCCATTGCTGACGGTGCCGTCGCCGTTGGCGGTGAAGCTGCCCACGGTCACCCATGGACTGCCGGCCTGGGTGCCGTTAATGCTGAATACATAGTTGCCGTGCAGAGAAACATTGGCAAACGTGATACTGATGGTGAATGAAGTGCTGATTACCGGATAAACCTGGGGGGAGGCGCTGATGAGCACGGAACCATTCTGGGTGGGGACATTGGGCGCGGTATAGAGCCCCTGTGGTGAAATGGTCCCCACGGTGCTGTTGCCCCCCGGAATGTTATTTACAAACCACAGTACGGTGGTGTTGCCGCTGCCAGCGACTATGGCACTGAATTGCAAAGTGGTGCCAGCCGCTATAACGGTGGATAAAGGTGTTACTAATGTAATAGTAGGATTGCTGATTTGTGAGCTGTTACCGCCGCCGCATCCCGCAAGGATGAGAATTAAAATTGGTAACGGCAGTTTTTTTAGAATCGAAATCATATTGGTCTTCTGCTCCTGATATTCACGCCACCATCAAAGCGCTTGGCGGCTTGCGTGTCTGGCCGTGCGCGGTCATCATCAAATTCCGATATTATGCTGTACGCCGAATCACGCCGCCGCATCAGGCACTTTGCATCAATCCTTCTGCCTGCTGATCCGCGTGATAGGACGAACGTACCAGCGCGCCACTGGCCACGTGCTGGAAGCCCAGTGCATAGCCTTCGATTTCGATCTCCCTGAATTCTTCCGGCGTCACATAGCGCATCACCGGATGGTGAAACTTGCTGGGCTGAAGATATTGGCCGACAGTGAGCATGTCCACATCATGGGCGCGCAGATCCCTCATTACCTCGAAAATTTCGGTAATCTCCTCACCCAGTCCCACCATGATTCCGGATTTTGTCAGCAGTGCAGGCTGCATTTCCTTGAAACGTTTGAGCAGCTTCAGTGAGTGATGATAGTCGGAACCGGGACGCACTTCCCTGTATAGGCGCGGTACGGTTTCCAGATTGTGGTTGAATATATCCGGTGGAGTCTCGTTCATGAGTGTCAGTGCCACATCCATGCGTCCGCGGAAGTCCGGCACCAGCACCTCGATTTTCGTTTCTGGGCTCAGCTCACGGATGGCGCGGACGCAGGCCGCA
>DAHVFI010000060.1 GCA_027317045.1 Gammaproteobacteria bacterium | reverse complement strand
TTCCAGGACCGGCTCGACACGCTGCGATATGTGCGCGACGCGGGCATGCATGTGTGCTGCGGCGGCATCATCGGCATGGGCGAAGGCTTGAGCGATCGCGCCGCCATGCTGCACACGCTTGCGACCCTGCCGGAGCATCCGGAGAGCGTACCCATCAACCAACTGGTACAGGTCGAAGGCACTCCGCTGCACGGACGTGCAGCCGTGGACCCCTTTGATTTCATCCGTGTCATCGCTGTGGCACGCATCCTCATGCCCAAGGCACACGTGCGTCTGTCGGCAGGCCGCACGCAAATGCACGATGAAATGCAGGCGCTGGCGTTCTTCGCCGGCGCCAATTCCATCTTCTACGGTGAAAAACTCCTGACCACCGACAACCCGGAGCAGGATGCGGATCGGCGGTTATTCGCACGCCTCGGCATTCACGCGGAAGCGCTTGCTGCCGACGCTGACCTTGGACAAGGAGCCGGCGCTGCGGAAAAGCATGAGCAACGCCGCGCAACGACTTGATGATTTGCTCAGCAATGATCTGGAGGCACTGAAAGCCCGGTCGTTGTATCGTTTGCGGCGCTTGGTGGACGGCCCCCAGGGGGCGGAGATCGACATTGCCGGCCGGCGTTATCTCAATTTCTCCAGCAATGATTATCTTGGACTTGCGGGCCATCCGGCTTTGCGCACGGCCGTGCACCGTGCGCTGGATGACTATGGCACCGGCAGCGGCGCGGCCCATCTCATCACCGGGCATACCCGCGCGCACGCGGCGTTGGAAGCGGAACTCGCTGAGTTCGTGCAACGACCACGGGCATTGTTGTTCTCAAGCGGTTACCTGGCGAACCTAGGCGTTGCCGGCGCGCTGCTTGGCCGCGGCGATCGGGTGCTGGAAGATCGTTGCAATCATGCTTCGCTGCTGGACGCAGGCCTGCTTTCGGGCGCGCGTTTCAGCCGCTACCCCCACGCGCAGGCCAGCGGGATCCAATGGCAACGTGCCCAGCGAGGCGCACGCACACTGGTCATGACCGACGGCGTGTTCAGTATGGACGGTGATATCGCGCCGTTGCCGGAGCTGGCGCGGGCGGCCGCAGCGGCGGGCGCGTTTCTCATGGTCGATGACGCCCACGGTTTTGGTGTGCTCGGCGAACACGGCCGCGGCAGTCTTGAACATTTCAGTCTGGGTATCACTGAGGTGCCGGTGTTCATGGCCACGCTCGGTAAGGCGCTGGGTACGTTCGGTGCATTTGTAGCCGGCAGCGAAGCGCTGGTGGAAACCTTGATCCAGCACGCGCGTACCTACATCTATACAACCGCAGCGCCCGCATGTCTGGCGGAAGCCGGCCGTGCGGCGCTCAAGCTTGTGCAAACCGAAAGCTGGCGGCGCGAGCATCTCAACCGGTTGATCCAACGGTTCCGAGCCGGCGCTAAGCAGTTGAATCTGCCCATGCTGGATTCGATTACCGCGATCCAGCCATTG
>DAHVFI010000055.1 GCA_027317045.1 Gammaproteobacteria bacterium | reverse complement strand
CAATGGGTAGTTGGTAAGCACCGGGATGAGCAGCGGCACTGTGAGCATGGCGGTGAACGCGATGATGGGCGCCGCCCAAAACACCCAGGAAGCCGTTTCAGGGATCACCAGTTGCTTGTGGAAGAATTTCCAAAGGTCGCGGTAGGGTTGCAGGATGGACGGCCCGCGGGCGCGTTGTACGCGTTCTTCGTAACGCAGGATGAAACCCTGGATAAGCGGCGCCAGCAGCAACACCGCCAGCACTTGCGCAATTTGTGCCAATACCTCAGGCAACATGGCGGACCTTCTCCGCAGGCGCGGATGCGGGAACAGTCTTTATCGGGAGCGCATCAGGATACTGATATGCGGCGACCCGGCATGCCTTGCGGTATGCCATGTAATAACTCCTCTGAATTCTTCAGAATTCAATTAGGAGTCATTAGCCCTTTGGGGCGGTTCGGGGCGAACTCCATCGCCGCATTTATGCGCATAGCAAAACATGCGGCATGGCTGAATGTCAACTGACAACCAAAACGCGCTTCACATTTAAGAGTGGCCTAAACACACCGGCGGAGTATGCCAAGACACTGAGCGCTCGGTATCTCAAAGACCAAGCTTGGAACCTTACGGACCCAAAACCGTGCGTTTCGAAGCGGGGATCCGTTTTCGGGTGCAAAAAAGCCGCCGGCGCAATCGCAGGCGGCTTTTATAAATGGCAACAACTAAATTATCAGCCCAAATTGAAAACCACTGGTACCGAGAAATGCAGTTTCTGCCCTTGGAACTGGGGCGGCGGCGGCGGATAGTGGGCGTTTCTGACGGCATCCATGGCGGCACGGTCGAGGGAACGATCACCGCTGGAGCGGTCAATGCGGATATTGCTGACCGAACCGTCGTAGTAATCGAAACTCACAGTCGTCGTACCGGTAGCACCGGACAGGATTGCCTGACGCGGATAAACCTTGGCCGCATCAATTGCAGCATGGAGCTCCGCATAGAAATTAGCCCTGACCGCGGCAATATCCACCTGCGGCGGCGGTGTGGCCACCGGCGGCGGCTGCGGCGGCTGCGGCGGGATCGCATTCGGAACCGGGATTGGCGAGGGAATCGCCGGCACTTCGGAAAGCGGCTGCGGCGTCGGTAATTTCGGAATCGGCGTATTGGGCGGCGGCGGCGGCGGCGGCGGCGGATTCGGGGGGATGGTGATGACAGCCACCTTCTCCACCGGCGGCGGTGGCTCCGGATGCGTCACGTGCCAGATGATAATGCCCGCAAGTATAAGACCGATCAGTATCTCGGCGATTACCGCCAAGATAACTGACACACCAGATCGGGCCGTGAACAGACCCTCGCTGAAAACATGCTTATTGTCCACAGTCGGGCCCTATGGATTAATCGTTAGTGTTCTGGGCGGCGATACCGATTTGGGTCACCCCCGCTTCGCGGCATGCATCCATGGCAATCACCAGATCCTGAAGTGACACGTCCTTAGCACCGGCAATCGTAACGTTTGCGTGTGCTGGATCCTGCCCCAGGAGATAGGACGTAAGCTGATCTGGCGTCATCAGCTGGCCCTCAACCACGATTTGGCCGTGCGCCGGCAGACTGATGATGATCTTGGGCCGTTCGATGGTTACTGCCGTGCTGCTTTGTGGCAGGTGAGAGGCAATCCCGGTGGCGGGAATCATGCGCAAGGTGATCATGATGAAGAATACGAGCAAGAAAAGCATGATATCAATCATATTGATGATTTCAATTCTGCCCTTCTTTTTTTCAAAAAAGCCCTTCATTGCAACTACCTGCCTTGGCCGCACGCAACGGCCAGTTGAGTATTAATCATGTTCCTGGATAGTCCAGGGGAGCCTCAGGTAAGGCGGTTGACAAGCATTACCTTGATGGCTTCCATCTGGTGCAGGATCAGACGAACACGATTGTTAAGGCCGTTGAAGAATACCAGGCCTATGATTGCGACCGCCAAGCCAGCGGCGGTAGCTATGAGCGCTACTGCTACGCCACCGGTCACCTTGGTCGGTGCGGTATCCGCCGCCCCCAGCACCTGGAACGCCTCGAAGATACCCACGATGGTACCCAAGAGGCCCAGCAGTGGATCAAGTGTTACCACGGTATCAAGTACCCACATGCCGCGATCGATACGCGGGGCCTGCAAGAGGATGGTTTCCTCAATGAGCTCAGAAAGGCGCACCGGGTCCTTGACGTCGGGATACTTGAGAGCCACTTCAAGCACGGCACCCTGTGGATACTTGGCAGTGCGGACTGCGAGATCCATGAGTGCGTCACGGTCCACTTCCTCCGATTGCAGAATCACACGTGCAATCAATTCACCTTGCCTTACGACCTTGGCGAGATACCAAGTCCGGTCAATAATGATGATAAGCGCTACCAGCAGGGTAAAGATGATCACGTAAATGATGCCACCTGAAACGTTAGCGATATGAAGAAGCTCTTGAATATTCACTTATAAATCTCCTGCAATACCGGATTTTGGTATTCGGTGTTTACAAACGCGCATGAGCGCTCCGCGATGACTTAGATCACGCAGCAGCACCCTTCGCACCGTTCAGCTCATTTTGCGGGCCCCGTTTTTTACTCGAATACACCACGCCAAGTCAATAAGATACGGAGCCCGGGAGCATAATTTTATCAACTTCGCCCCCATATATCAGGATAATCTCTATCTCTGGAACCAGAGACAAGTTACTTTAGCATACGCCTGGAAAGGGCTAGAAAACAGGTTACTACCCATTTAAAGCATCTAAAACCGGGTTCATAAATATATCGGAAAATTTTCGGGGAAGCTTAATTTACCCGCCCCAGCACTTTGAATTGATGAGAGCACCCTAACCTACCCGTAAACCATACCCAGAGATACCGCCCCAGACCCAAAACCAGGCATCCACCCAGATAACTATGCCCGCTGCCATAGCCGCCATCAAGTCTATGTAAGTCGCTGTCCCGGCTATGTAAGCCACCGCCGGGAAAATGATGCGCACCGCGACGAGCGCCATCGCCAACACATATTCCATCATCCAACACCAGCGACGATTGCTAAATCTGGCTCCGGAAAGCCAATCCGGCAAGCACGTCCAACGCCACAGCACTGCCAAAAATGACACCCTTGCCGAAAAATCATGGGGCACATGGCCAATAGTCTCCAGTCTCCCGAAGTCAACGCAAAGGGCTGGCCTGAGATTGTCTACAGGCGATCAGGCATCAATATTATTGCGTGAGTGGCGTGTGCTCGCACTCGAACCTGACTTCTAATACTATATCCATCGGAAAATACCAGCCATGCCCACTCGTGGTGCATGGCTTTCATCAACAGGATATTCCCCTAGAATGCGCCACAAATTTCTTTACCTGCTGGCCGTCATTGGCCCGCTGCTAACCGCATCCGCTTATTGCGCCAGTACCCCCGCCAGCGGCAGCACCCTGGCACAATTGCCAGCCTTGAGCCCGCAGCCACGTGAAACGCTTGTGGACGAGGCCATAGCCGGCATCCTCACTCGCTATCACTACGGCAATCAGCCGCTGGATAAGGCACTTTCGGAGCAGGTATTCAAGCACTACCTGCAGAACCTGGACCCGAATCGCAGCTATTTTCTGCAATCGGATATCGACGGTTTTGCGTCCTACCGGGATAACCTGGATGATGCCATTCGGGACGGCAATCTCAAACCCGCTTTTGTCATCTATAACGTCTATCAACAACGCGTTCAGCAGCGTATTCGGTATGCGCTCGAATTGCTGGACCACGAACCTGATTTCAAGATCAACGAAGATTATATTTACGACCGCGACAAAGCGCCGTGGGCAACCAGCACCGCGGAATTGGATGACATCTGGCGCAAGCGCGTCAAAAACGACGCCATCGGCCTGTTGTTGGCTGGCAAGACCTGGAAACAGGCCGCCGAGGTCCTGCGCAAACGCTACCAGAACTTTGATTACCATGCCCGCCAGATTGCGCCCGAAGACGTATTCGACTTATTCATGAATTCCTACACTCTTTCCCTGGATCCGCATACCAATTATTTTTCGCCGGACCAATCACAGGAATTCCAGATCCAAATGAGCCTCAAACTCCAGGGCATCGGAGCGGCCCTCATCTCCGAGGGTGAGTACACCAAGGTGGCCCAGGTTATACCCGGTGGACCCGCCGCCAGGAGCAAGGAGCTGCATCCCGATGATCGCATCACCGGCGTTGCCCAAGGGGACAAGAGCGATATGGTGGACGTCGTGGGTTGGCGCCTGGATGACGTGGTGCAGCTTATTCGCGGCCCAAAGAATTCGGTGGTCAGGCTTCAGATACTGCCCGCCGGTGCGGCCCCCGGCTCACCGGAAAAAACCATCCGCTTGGTACGCGACACAGTGAAACTGGAAGCTGAGGCGGCACATAAAAGTGTCATCACTGTAAAACGCGGCACCCGCAGCTACAAAATTGGGGTCGTCAATATTCCTGCGTTCTACAGCGATTTTGAGGGGCGCTTGGAGGGGGAAAAGAATTACACCAGCACCACCCGCGACGTGCGCAAGCTGCTCCAGGAACTCGAAGCCGAACACGTGGATGGTGTGGTTATTGATCTGCGCAACAATGGTGGCGGCGCTCTGGATGAAGCCACCAAACTCACCGGCCTGTTCATCCCTCATGGTCCGGTGGTGCAGATTCGTGACAATAACGGTGACGTCGAGGTGGACGACGATAACGACAGTGGCATCGTCTATACCGGTCCGCTGGTGGTGCTGGTGAACCGATTCACGGCTTCAGCCTCGGAAATCTTCGCCGCCGCGATCCAAGACTATCACCGCGGCTTGGTTGTGGGTTCCACAACCTATGGCAAGGGCACGGTGCAGCGACTCATCGACCTCAACCGGTTCGTACCGGGAAATCAGGACGCGGGGCAACTCAAACTCACGGTGGACAAGTTCTATCGAGTGAATGGCGCCAGTACCCAGCGCAAAGGGGTAACACCAGACATCGTTCTGCCCTCGACTATTGACCCCAAGGAGTTCGGTGAGGAAACCCAAGATGACGCCCTGCCCTGGGATCAAATCCCATCCGCGGACTACACTCCTTTGCACCTGGGTCTTGTCACGAAACTACCCACATTACTCCAGTTCCATGAGGCGCGTATTGACCACAATCCAGGCTGGGCTTTGTTCCTCAAGGGTATACAGCAACTGGAAGCCGAGCGCAGTGACAAATCTGTGCCGTTGCTGTTAAGCGAACGGGAAAAACTACAGTTCGCACGTGATCATGAAAAACTCGATCTTGCCAATGCCTGGCGCCGACTCAAAGGCCTGCCCCCGGCGAAGAGTCTGGCGGATGCTTACAAGACAACAGGGAACGACAAGCCCGGTAAAATCGACGGCAATGCCGCTGCGGACGGTGACAGCGATGTGAATGCCCTGATACCCGACGTATTATTGCGGGAAACCGCCGAGATCACCGTCGACATGGTCGTGATGGACATAGGTAGCATGCCTAGCTTGCCGGCGGCGGCCGCTGGCAATTAAATTCAGTCGGACAGCATCACTGCTTTGGAGTGCGTTTCTTGGGCAGGTGCAGGCGGCTTAAGCAGGATACTCTCTATATCCCAATAACTCAGCCGCAGGATATTGATGCCAACCGGCTGGGCTTCGGCATCAATTGTGGGTGCCGTCTGGGATGGCAGCGGGATGTAATCCAGACAAGATTCTTCCGGAACGGTATCGGTCTCGCTGGCATAGGTTGCATTGCGGCACAAGTGCTCAACGCGGAAGCGCAGTTTTTCAGGCCGGGCTTTATCGGCGCGCAGTTTTACGACTACTTCGTAGATATGGTTGCCTATAGTCAGGCAATCATTGAGTAAGCCGAAATTCACGTCAGAAACAGGTTTGGTGCCGGCACTGCGTGCCATTTCCGCAATGTTGTATTCTGCAA
>DAHVFI010000034.1 GCA_027317045.1 Gammaproteobacteria bacterium | reverse complement strand
TGCCGCCGGCTACCACGGTGGCGGTTACCTGAAAGCGGCTGCCTTGGGAGACGCTGAGGTGGCCCGCCAGATTCTCCAGTTTGAGGCTGAGAATGCCCGCCGGCAGTGGTCCGGCGTAGTTCAGGGTGGTCTGGGTAGTCGCAGTGGCTGCCTGGGCTTGGCCGGCCAGGGATAGGCCAAGAAAGGCCAGGGTGGTCGTAACGAGCAGGCTCAAAACAAGAAAAATCCGGCGAGTTCGCATGGGGCACCTGTGCGTTAAATAGTGATTTACTTAACTATAACACCTAATACGGGTTTGTCAAGCCGCGGCCGCATGCTTAAGCTGCGCCCACTCATGATGCTGAGCATGCCTACGTTCGGCGACGTCCGAGGGAATTACCAGCGGCCCCGGTACTCTAAAATGCCGGCCTTGGTTACGCATTCAAACCTACCTTTCCTCAGAACCGGAGAAATGCCATGAAATCTGCCTGCTGGCTGCTGCTGGTCCTGTTCACACCCGCTCTGGCGCTGGCAGATCCAAGCGTCGTTCCGCCTCAGGAACACCCCGTGCTGCGGGACATTGTGAATACAGTGAGCGCCACAGAGCTCAAGGCCATCGATACCACACTGGCGGGCTTCGGGACGCGCCATACCCTGTCGGAAACCAAATCCAATACCCGCGGCATCGGCGCCGCACGCCGCTGGGTGAAATCCCAGTTCCAGGACATTTCGCGCCGCTGCGGGGGCTGCATCCAGGTCATTACGCCCTCGCAGGTGATGACTGGAGCGGATTTGCCCAAGCAAGGCGTCGAGATAATGGACGTGGTAGCCATTCAGAAGGGCAACACCGACCCCGACCGCTATATTGTGATGACTGCACATCTGGACTCGCGCGTGGCCAACATCATGAATTACACCTCCAATGCGCCGGGCGCGGATGACGACGGCTCCGGTGTTTCCGCACTCATTGAGACCGCGCGGGTGCTGTCGAGGTATAAATTCAACGCCACCATCGTATATTCAGCCGATTCCGGCGAGGAGGAGGGACTCTACGGCGGCAAGATCATCGCAGAATATGCCAAATCCCATCACTGGAACGTGGAAACCGACGTCAACAATGACATGATCGGCAATAGCCAGGGGTCCAACGGCGTGGTGGACAACATTCACATGCGGATATTCTCGGAAGGCATCACGCCCAACGTTACGCCGACGGAAATCAAATATATGTATTATCACGGCGGCGAAGTGGATTCACCTGCCCGCCAGGTGGCGCGCTATATGACGGTGTTATCCCGCAAGTACATACCGAACCTGAAAGTCATGCTCATGTACAGGGACGATCGTTTTGGCCGCGGCGGCGATCAGATGGCGTTCGATGCACTCGGATTCCCTGCGGTACGTGTCACGGAAGCCCAGGAGAATTTCACGCGTCAACATAATGATGTGAAAGTGATCAATGGTGTGCAACACGGTGATCTGATCTCCGGCGTGGATTTCGAATACGCCAGAAAGATCACGGCGCTGGATGCCATCACCCTGGCTTCCCTGGCCTGGGCGCCGGCCCCACCCCCGGCGGTCGCAATCAGCGGCGCGGTGACACCCGATACACACGTGCAGTGGAAAGCAGCGCAAAATGCCGGCGGCTATCGCATCTATTGGCGCGCAACCAGCGCGCCGCTGTGGGCACATTCCGAGTATGTCGGCGACGTAACCCAGCACACGCTCAAGAATATCAGCATAGACAATTATTTCTTTGGCGTGGCCAGCGTGAGCCGTGACGGCTTCGAAAGTCCGGTTGCGTTTCCAGGACCCGGCGGCGCATTCTAGAAATCGTCGCCGTTATATCAATGAAGGTTATTCGGATTACTGCCGGTAGGCTTGCAGCCGTAATTACGACAATCTAGCCCGGGAAACATTTTCCAAGAACTTGCATGGCAGGGATGCCCGTTAAAAATGGGAGAATTTGACGATGAATATCCATTCCCTGTCTGCCGTATTCCGTACCAGCCTTGGTCTGGCGCTGAGCTTGTACCTGACGGTGCTGCTCATTTCACCCGTCATCGCCGCAACGAAATCGTCCTCGACGGATATCACCAGCGGCTTCAAGTTCCGTGATATCGGTCCGGCTGCGGCCGGCGGGCGGGTATCGGCGGTCGTGGGCATCCCCGGCAATCCGAACGTGTATTATGTCGGCGCCGCCTCCGGTGGCGTCTGGAAAAGCAGCGACGGGGGCGATACCTGGAAAGCAGTATTCGCGCACGGCGACACCGCCTCCGTCGGCGCCATCGCCGTGGCGCCCTCCAATCCCAATCTCGTGTGGCTGGGGACCGGTGAAGCCAATGTCCGCAATGACACCGTGACCGGCGGCGGCGTGTATTACTC
>DAHVFI010000032.1 GCA_027317045.1 Gammaproteobacteria bacterium | reverse complement strand
ACTCACGGATGTACGCATGGTGGGGTCTGATCTGCGCATCCTGGCTATTCCCCAGCCGAGGAGAAGTTGATGTTTACTGGAATAGTACAGGCGGCGGGCACGGTACGGGCGCTGGAAACGTGCGACGGAGATATACGCTTGCAAATACAGGCCGGTGATCTGGATACGGCAGTACTCAAAATCGGGGACAGTATCGCAGTAAATGGTTGCTGCCTTACTGTCGTCGGGAAACTGCCTGACGGCTTCGGTGTGGATGCTTCCCGGGAAACCCTGGCACTCACCACCCTTGGCGATTTCAAGGCGGGCACCGCCGTGAATCTGGAAACCGCCCTGACGCTCAGCACACCCTTGGGCGGTCACCTGGTGATCGGCCATGTGGACGGCATGGGTGTGGTGCAAAGCCGCCGCGAGGATGCCCGTTCGGTGCGTTACGATATCGAGGTGCCGGTGGAACTGATGCGCTATATCGCCCGCAAGGGGTCCATCTGCGTGGATGGCGTGAGTCTGACGGTAAATGCCGTGGAGGCCAATCGCTTTGAGGTGAATATCATTCCTCACACCCTGGAACATACCATAATGCGCAACTATTGCATTGGCACCCGAGTCAATCTGGAAGTGGATCTCCTAGCGCGCTATCTTGAACGCCTGCTGGCGACGCAGACGGTTTCCGATTGAATCAGGTCTGATTCTGGATTTGGAGAGAGTTCATGCCAAGTACCGTGACGCAAATGAAATATGCGACCCTCGATAGTATGGAGGATATCCTGAAGGACATCCGTGCCGGCAAGATGGTCATTCTCATGGATGACGAGGATCGCGAAAACGAGGGCGATCTCATCATGGCGGCGGAGAAAGTGCGCCCCGAGGACATCAATTTCATGGCGCGCTATGGACGGGGGCTCATTTGTCTTACGCTGACTCCCGAGCGTTGCCGTCAATTGCGGCTGCCGCTCATGGTGAGTGAAACCAATGAGAACCGCACCACCAATTTCACGCTCTCCATCGAAGCTGCGGAAGGCGTGACCACCGGCATTTCAGCCTATGACCGGGCGCACACGGTACGTACCGCGGTGCGGCTGGAGGCGGTGCCGGAAGACCTGAAGCAACCAGGCCATGTGTTTCCCATCATGGCACAACCCGGCGGCGTGCTGACGCGTGCCGGCCATACGGAGGCCGGCTGTGATCTTACCCGTCTGGCGGGACTGGAACCTGCGGCCGTGATCGTCGAAATCCTGAACGAGGACGGCAGCATGGCACGCCGTCCCGACCTGGAAAAATTCGCGAAGACCCATGGTCTCAGGATCGGTACCATCGCCGACTTGATCAGTTACCGGCTCGCCAAGGAAAAAACGGTCGAATGCATTACCGAATGCAGGGTACCGACAGAATTTGGCGAGTTCCGCATGGCGGTGTATGAAGACCGGGTCAACAAAACGGTGCATCTGGCTTTGATCAGCGGCGAAGTGAAATCGGAAGAACCGGTGCTGGTAAGGGTGCATTTGCAAAGCACCCTCAACGATGTCGTGGGAGTGCGCTGGGACGATCTGGGCTGGCCGCTGCGCAATGCGCTGCGACGAGTCGCCAAAGAAGGCGGGGTGGTGGTGATCCTGCGTCAACCGGAGGATCCAGCCGGGCTGGTGGAACGCTTGCGCGGCCACCTGCATGACGAGGTGCAAAACGAGGAAGCTGCGCCCGATGGCGCAGTACTGCGTACCTATGGCGTTGGCGCCCAGATTCTCCTGGATTTGGGGGTAAGGCGCATGCGTGTCCTGAGTCAGCCGAAGAAGATGCACGGGCTATCCGGCTTCGGTTTGGAAGTTGTGGAATATGTTTTCTGCGACTGACTAAAGCCAAGGGGTGATTGTGACGGCAAGCTTGCGGGGCTCAGGGCAGCAGCGCAATCGGGCCTGGGGAGATAGCGCATAATCATTGCCTGGCATCTGCCCTGAGGGCGCTGTGGCAACCATCGAGCAAAATCAGCAGGGATTTCTCGCTCGCTTCAAGCAACACCACCTCTACCGGGTAGTGGTGGTATATGTGATCTTCGCATGGGTGCTCATCCAGCTTTCTAGCAGCGTGTTCACCGACTTCGGTCTTTCACAAAGTGCCGTACGAGTGCTGATTGTGATACTGCTGCTGGGGTTTCCGGTCGTGGTGCTGCTAGCCTGGATGCTGATCAAGCCGCGCGATCCTGAAAAATACAACCACTGGCAGCGACTGCGCTGGAAACTGGGTGCTGTGCTTTCGGCCGCGATGCTGGTGCTAGTGGTGATCTCCGCTTGGTTCATGTGGAAGTATTCCGAGCAGCATGTGCTCGTGGAAGTCGTTCCGTCTCCCGCTGCCTTTCAACCTCCCGCCGGCACCCTCGTGGTGCTGCCATTCACGAACTTGAACAGCGATCCCAAACTGCAGTATTTCAGCGACGGTATCACCCAGGACTTGACCGATGCGCTCGGCGAGAATCCGGCGTTACGGGTGATCGCCTGGGACACCGCTTCCACTTATCGCAATACCCAGCAGAGCGTGGCCGCCATCGGCAAAGCACTCAATGTTGCCAACCTTCTGCACGGCAGTATTCTACGGCAGGGGGACCGGATACGGGTGATGGTGGAGCTAGTGAACACCGTCAGCGGCTACCAACTCTGGTCTGACCATTACGATGAGCAGCTCAAATACATCTTCTCGGTGCAGGACCAGATTTCAGGCGCCATTGCAAACGCGCTTGGAACCCGGCTTGCGATTGTTCTGGTAGGGCGGAGCGTTAACCCTCAAGCCTATGATTTCTACCTCAAGGGCCGGGCGGCAGCCGACCTCTATTCAGCCGCAGGTCTGAAAACAGCAAAACAGTATTTCAAACAGGCTTTGGCACTCGATCCTGGTTATGCCGATGCCTGGGGCCGGCTGGCGCACGTGTACATTGTGCTGAATCAGGTGAGTAACTTACCATTCAAAACGGCGCTTATCCGGGCAACCCTAGCAGCGCATAAGGCGCTGGCACACGATCCCAACAACGTCCCGGCACTGACCGCGTTAGGTGATGTGTACGCCGACACCAAACATCTTTCTGAAGCGAGAACTGCCTATCAGCGCGCACTCGCGCTTGACCCAAGCGATGCCACGGCGCACATGGATTACGCGCTTATCCTGCCGCATACACAAGCCTTAGCCCAAGATCAGGTTGCTGCGCAATTGGATCCGCGCAGCGCCATAGCTCAGAACAACCTGGCATCGGACTATGTAAATCATCACGACTATCTCCAGGCACTGGCGCCCATATTGGCTATGCTGCAGTTGACGCCGGATAATATTGATGGCGCGTTTAATCTGGCCTTTGTCAACCAGCAGTTGCGGCATTATCCGGAAATGGTGTCGGCATTTGATCTGGTAAGGCCGGCCACAGCGCTTGATAAGCAACTGGCGGCCGCGGGAAAACTGACCTATCAATCCCTGCTCGATCCTGCCCTGCGTGCCCAGGCCATGGATACCCTCGCGCACCTGCCGGCGGCAAAGCTAAGCCCCAACCAGCAATATGATCTCATCCAATTGCAGCTTGCCCTGGGGCAGGAGCATACCGCCCTGCGGCTTCTTGAATCTTTATGCGCCGCCGCCCCGGAAGCCTGCACTGATCTTGCCATCAATCCCAATTTTCAAATACTGCACGGTAATCCAAGTTTCGAGAGGATCGCCCGGCGCTATACCACCACCACACTCAACTGACGTTCTTGGCCCATGCTTGCACGGCAGGAGAGTGCCCGCGCACAGGTGAACCGGCGGGGCCCTTCACCAAGCATTTCCACTGACGCGTCGTGCAACGCGGCAGCTCTCGGTTAGAATACGCACGGATTCCAACCGGTTCTTTAGTATGGGCACTCATCCCGGAATTATCGAGGGCGAAACCGCCGCCAGCGGCGCACGCGTGGCTATCGTGGCGGCACGCTTCAATGCCTTTGTGGTGGACAAGTTGGTGAGCGGGGCTTTGGAAACCCTGCATGCTCAGGGCGTGCGGGATGAGGATCTGACACTGGTGCGGGTGCCGGGTGCATTTGAAATCCCTGCGGCGGTGAAACAGCTGGCTGCCGGCGGCGGGCAGGACGCGGTCATCGCGTTGGGTGCGGTCATCCGTGGCGAGACACCGCATTTCGATTATGTGGCGGGTGAATGCGCCCGCGGTGTTTCCCAGGTAGCGCTGGAAACCGGAGTGCCGGTGGCTTTTGGCGTGCTCACCTGCGACACTGCCGAGCAGGCGTTGGCACGCGCCGGCGGCAGCGCCGGCAACAAGGGCGCGGATGCGGCCCTGGCGGCACTGGAAATGGCCAATCTGTTCCGGAAACTTGGCTGAGCCATGGTCGCAAGCTCCAAACACAACGCACGAGCGCGCGCACGTGCCAGGCGGCTGATCCTGCAGGGACTTTATCAGTGGCAACTTTCCGGCGCGTTACCCGCTGACATCATTGCCCAGTTGTACGCTAGCCAGAATACCAAGGATGCCGATACGGACTATTTCGAGGAGCTCTTGCGTGGCACCATCGCCAGCAGCGATAAATTGGCCGCTGTCTTTTCGCCTTATCTGGATCGTCCGCCGACGCAACTGGATCCCATTGAACGCGCCATATTGCTGCTAAGCACGTATGAACTGAGCGCGCGCCCGGATGTGCCGTATCGCGTAGTGCTCAACGAGGCGGTGGAACTGGCCAGGAAATTCGGCGCGGAAGACAGCCACAAATATATCAATGCGGTATTGGACCGGACTGCGTCCGGATTGCGGGCCGTTGAGCGGGGGCTGGGTATTGGCGCCGGTTGATCGCATGCACGAATTTGAGATCGTCCAACGGTATTTTACCAATCAAGTCATCCATCGGGATGATGTTTCCCTAGGCATAGGCGACGATGCCGCCATCCTGCACGTGCCGCCCGGGATGGAAATGGTTGCTTCGGTGGATTCACTGGTGGCGGGCGTGCATTTCCCGCAGCACATGCCGGCCGCGGCTGTGGGGCATCGGGCGCTGGCGGTCAATTTGAGCGACTTGGCTGCCATGGGCGCGGAACCCGCATGGGCGTTGTTGGCGCTGACTCTGCCGCAGGCGGATGACGGCTGGCTCCAGGAATTCGCGCGCGGGTTCTTTGAACTTGCGCAGCGTTACCGTTTGGTTCTGGTGGGTGGAAACCTGGCGCACGGTCCCCTGAACATCACGGTCACCGTTCATGGCTTGGTGCCCAGCGGCAAGGGATTACTGCGTTCAGGTGCGCAGGCAGGTGATCAGATCTACGTGACCGGCTGGTTGGGCGACGCTGCCCTGGGTCTGCAAGACCTGCAGTCGCACGGCATGAACACGCCTGTCAATCCCGGGGTACGGCAGTTCTGTTATCCGGAGCCACGCATCCGGGCGGGTTTGGCGCTGCGCGGTATCGCCAGTGCCGCCATCGATATGTCGGACGGACTGGCGACGGATCTGGGCCATATTCTGCAAGCCGGCGGCGTGGGAGCGCGCCTGTCGGTGGACGAACTGCCGCTTTCGCAGTGGCTGCTGGCGCACTGCGCCCGGGAACAGGCCGTGAACCTGGCGCTCACCGGTGGAGATGACTATGAACTGTGCTTTACCGTCCCCGCAGCGCGAGTGCCGATGCTGAGCGCGCATGCGCATGAATTCGATAGCAGTGTAACGCGCATAGGCGAAATCACCACCGCCAAAATATTGCGCTGCGTCCGGGCCGACGGCACGGACCGGCCATTGACGTTCACCGGTTACCAACACTTTTAGAAACCAATACATGCAAAAGCAACTGAGTGCACGCCAAGTCTTCAGCAATCCAATTCATCTGTTGGCCTATGGGTTCGGCAGCGGTCTGTCTCCGAAAGCGCCCGGAACCATCGGTACTTTGGTGGGAGTCCTCATCTATCTGCTGCTGATGCCGGTGCCTCGTTGGGCGTATCTGCTTATCACCCTGCTGCTCTTTCTGGCTGGGATATACATCTGCGGCTATAGCGCCAGGAAACTGGGTATGGAGGATCCAGGCGCCGTCAATTGGGACGAGGTTGTGGGTTTTCTCGCCACCATGGCATTCGCGCCTCATGGGTGGCCGTGGGTGGTTCTGGGGTTCGCGCTGTTCCGTTTCTTCGATATCCTCAAACCCTGGCCCATTCGCTGGTTCGATCGCAACCTCCATGGCGGTCTGGGTATCATGCTGGACGATGTGGTGGCCGCGGTTCCCGCTGCACTCATCATATATATAGTGACACTGATTATGAAAATGGCCCGAGCCTGATAACGGCATGCATACACTGGACATCCTCCGGCCGGGGCTGTAAAAGGTCCACACACGTCAGACGGAGCCTCCATGAACGCCCCTGCCAAGCTTGGCAAGTTCGTCATCACCCGGGAACTGGGGCGCGGTGCCACCGGTACGGTCTATCTTTGTCACGATTCGTTCCTGGGTCGGGACGTGGCCATCAAGCTCTACAACTTCGACGGTGATGCCACCGAAAAGGAAACCCGTACACGGCGCAAGTTGTTCTTCAACGAGGCCTACCTCGTTGGCAAGATGAACCATCCCAACATTCTGCCCATCTTCGATGCCGGTGAGGATGCGGACCATTGCTACGTGGTGATGGAGTACGTGCGCGCTGCACAACCGCTCACGATCTTCTGTCGCGCCGACAACCTGCTGCCGGTGCGCAAGGTGGTGGAAGTCGTGTTCAAGTGCGCCAAGGCCCTGGATTACGCCCATCGCAAGGGGCTGGTGCATCGTGATATCAAGCCCGGCAACATTCTCATGACCGTAGAAGGCGATGTGCGCATCGTGGATTTTGGCGTGGCCCACATGGCAGGCAACGAGGAGGGACAACTCAAGGGGCTGGTAGGTTCGCCCAGCTACATGGCGCCCGAACAGATGCGCCAGCAACCCTCCACCGTGCAGACCGACCTGTACTCCCTGGGCGTGGTGATGTACGAGCTGCTGACCGGCAAGCGGCCGTTCTACGGGGATAATCTTTCACGCCTCGTGCACCAGATCGTCTATGCCACCCCGCCGCCGGTGCATCGTCTGCGCTCCGATGTGCCGGGAGTACTGGAAGAGATCGTGTGCAAAGCCTTGGAAAAGGATCCGGCGCGGCGATACCGCAACGGCCTGGAATTTGCCACCGATCTGATGCGCGCGGTACGCACCCTCGATCAGCTGTCCGAGGAAATGGCGGAACAGGAACGCTTCAATATCCTGCGCAGACTGCGCTTCTTCGAGGATTTCAGTTATCCGGAGATTTATGAAGTGCTGCATGCCAGCCGCTGGCAAAGTTACGGCCCGGGCGAACATATCTTGGTGGAAGGCGAGCTCGATGATTGTTACATCATCGTCGTATTGGGCGGTGCCGAGGTGCGCCGCGGCGACAGGAGCATCGGCATTTTGGGGGAAGGGGATTGTTTCGGTGAGGCCCCTTATCTGGAACAGGGCCGCAGTCTCGCTGGCATTACGGCTCGAACCACCATGAACGTGCTGCGCGTGAATTCAACGCTCATCGATCAGGTTTCGTTGCAATGCCAGTTGCGCTTCCACAAGATGTTTCTCAAGACGCTCATTGAGCGGTTGACCCGTGGTGAGCGCAAAACGGACGCTACGTCGAAATCCGCCAGCTCCGCTGAATCCTGAGGCCGCAGTTTACTTGGACATGGCCACCGCGTTTCTGGGTTCCGCGTCCTTGTCCCGCTCCACCATGGCATAAGCCGAATGGTTATGGATGGATTCGAAATTCTCGGATTCCACGCTGTAGGCACGGATACGCTCATCGGTATTCAGTTTCATGGCAATGTCGCGCACCATGTCCTCCACGAACTTGGGATTGTCATAGGCGCGCTCGGTAACATACTTCTCGTCGGGACGCTTCAGCAGGCCAAACAGTTCCGAGGAAGCTTCCCTTTCCACTACATCGATCAATTCCTCCAGCCAGATAAAGCCGTGGGTCTTGCAGTTCACCGTCACGTGAGAACGCTGGTTGTGTGCGCCGTAATCGGAAATCTCCTTGGAGCAGGGGCATAGGCTGGTCACCGGGATCACTATCCTGATGCGCAGGCAGTTCTGATTATCCTTGCGTTCGCCTATGAAGGTGACATCGTAGTCGAGCAGGCTTTGCACTCCGGAT
>DAHVFI010000018.1 GCA_027317045.1 Gammaproteobacteria bacterium | reverse complement strand
CGACCTTCGGATAATGCGGTTCAATCACCGCACACAGCTCCTTCCAGGGCACCACCCGTTCCATCTCCGCAAGAAACTGTTCACGTCGCGTGCTCTTGCGGTACTGCTCAAACCCGGTCTCCGCAAACGTCGCCTGCTGCTCACGCATCACCATCTCTCCATAAAAATAATGGATGTATGCTATGACACCGCGAATAAATCAGAGTTTCCTTAAAACTGTTAATGCCCGGAATCCACAACTGTCCGAGCGGTGCTTGCAGTACGCCGCCCCAACCACACGAATGCCACCAACACCATGAAGATGCAGCCGGAAAGCCAGGAGAAATCATCCATGGCCTGCATGAATGCCTGCTGCTGGATCGCATGCGCGAGTTCCGCTGTGGAGCGCGCGGCATCCATGCCCAAGGCCTTGAGCCCGGCCAGCTGCCCCTGATGCAAGACACTGGTAGTCGAGACCACCTCGCTCAGGCGCGCATCGTGCAAGGCTTCGCGCCGGTCCCAAAGGGTAATGCCGAGCGAGGCGCCAAAACCCGCGCCCAACATCCTCAGAAAATTGATCAGGCCCGAGGCGCTTGCAACCCGTTGTGCCGGGAGCCCCGTAAATGCCATTGACATAAGCGGCACGAAGAACAGCGGCATGCCGGCGCCAAAAATGAGGCGCGGCCACATTAATTGCGTGAGGGTCACGCCGGTATTGAACTGCACGTTCCAGAACGAGACAGCGGCAAATATCAGGAATGCAGTCATGATCAGCACCCGCAAATCGAACCGCTGCATCAGCAGGCCCATGCAGGGCGCCACCACCACCGCCAGTACGCCGATGGGTGCAGAGGCTATGCCGGCCTGGGTCGCCGTATAGCCCATCTCGGTTTGCAGCCACAGCGGGAACACCACCACGTTGGCAAAATACGTAAGAAACCCAAAGGTGATGGCGAGGGTCGCGACGGTAAAATTGCGCTGTCCGAACAGGGTCAGATCCACGACCGGGTGCTCCTCGGTGAGTTCCCAAGCCACGAAGAAACTCAGTGCCACCACCGCCGTCACCGCCAGGATTCGAATCGTATCGGATGAAAACCAAGCCAGATCATTACCTTTATCCAGCATGATCTGCAGTGCTGCCACGCCGATGACCAGCAACCCAAGACCCATGCCATCGATGGGCCGCTGTTCGGTCAAGGTTTCGCGTCCACGCAGCAATCCCCAGGTAATCCACACGGCAATCAGTCCCACGGGCACGTTGATATAGAAGACCCATGGCCAATTGTAGTTGTCCGTGATCCAACCGCCGAGCAGCGGACCGACAACTGGCGCGACCACCGCTGTCATGCTCCAGATGGAAAGCGCGGTGCCATGCTTCTCCTTCGGATAATTGTTGAGCAGCAGGCTCTGGGACAGGGGGATCATCGGGCCGGCGACGGCGCCCTGCAGCACTCGGAACACCAGCAGCAAGGTCAGGTTGGGCGCCAGTCCGCACAGCAGGGACAGTAGCGAAAAAAGCAGCGTCGACCCGATGAAAAGCTTTACTTCACCCAAGCGTCGTCCGAACCAGCCCGACAGCGGCAGGGCAATGGCCATGCTCACAGTAAATGAGGTGATAACCCAAGTGCCCTGATCCGGGCTGATGGCCAGGTCGCCCGCGATGGTGGGAATCGCGACATTGGCGATGGATGTGTCCAGCACGTTCATGAACACCGCGAGCGACACGCCCACCGTCAGCAGGATGAGCTGAAACCCGGCTATGGGCGCTTGCTCACCGCTCATGGCGAATTTCCATGGGATGATCGACAGCGACCATGGGTACGTTGCCGGGGAGAACGTTATCCCGGACGATGGATGCTATCAGACTCGCAGCTCCCTGCAGACGCTGGTCATAGACCGAGGTGACGTACTGAGGATCAGCGGGAGCATCGCCGGCGATAGTCGCGGTGGTCGCATGTGTGTCGACGCTCACGTCCATGGACAAGCCGACCCGCAAGGGATGCGCGCTGATATCTTTGGGATCGATGCGCACCCGTACCGGGACGCGCTGCACGACTTTGATCCAATTGCCGGTGGCGTTCTGCGGCGGCAGGAGCGCAAAAGCACTCCCGGTGCCGGCATCCACACCCACGACTTCTCCATGGAATATCACGCTACTGCCGTACAGATCCGAACGCATGCTCACCCGCTGACCTGGATGAATGTGGTCCAGCTGCGATTCCTTGAAGTTGGCGTTCACCCAAATCTGATTGAGGGGCACCACCACCATCAGCAGACTGTTGGGATCCACGTGCTGGCCCACCTGCACGTCCCGCGTGGCCACATAGCCCGATACCGGCGCCACGATGGTCATGCGTTGCAGGTTGAGATAGGCGGCGCGCACTTGCGCCGCGGCCAGCTTAACGTCCGGATTGTTCATGAGGTCGGTGTCCACCACCTGCGCACGTGTCGCCGCCAGCGCTTGGCGCGCCGCTTGCAAATTGGCGTCGTCGACATCGATGGCGGTGGCGTTGTGTTCCAGGGCGCTCGCCGGGAAATAACCGAGATGCTTCAGGTTCAAATGACGCTGATAATCCGAGCGCGCCTGGGCGAGAGTCGCCTGCTCCGCGGCTACCTTGCGCGCGAGCTGCTTCTCGGTCGCAAACAGTTGCTCCGCGTGGCGCACCGTGGAGGCGAGCTTGGCTTCCGCTTCCTGCAGGGCGATCTTGGCATCGGAATCGTCGAGTCGTACCAGCACCTGGCCTTCCTTGACCGGGCTGGTTTCATCCACAAGCACAGCCATGACATTGCCTTGGGCCTCGGTCATGACCGGCACGCGATTGCCTGCCACGTAGGCGTCGTCGGTGGATTCATGAAAGCGCCCGACTGTCGCCCAGTACACGCCGTAGCCGCTCGCAGCACAGACAAATACCACCGAAAGCGCGAGCAGTGCGAACTTGCGGCGCTGCAGCCGGGTAGTTTTGGTCTGCAATTCTTGGTCTGTCATGACGCATCTCCTCAAATGCAAAGCTGTCAAACTCTGAAATAGTTGACCGTCTAGTCAATCTCTGGGCAAAAAAATAGCGCTGGTTCCTTACGCGACCCGCGATTTCTTGGGTGGTGACTCCTGTTCCGCGGCACCCAGCAACCGGAGCGCCTGCTCGTATAACCCAGCCAGCGGTTCAGGACTGTTCTGGATCCGGGCCCGTGCCCAGGCACCTTCGAACAATGAATACACGGCTTGTGTGGCCGCCTCGGTATCATCCACTTTGATAAGGCCGGCATCATTCGCATCCTGGATTGCCGTCTGGAAATAGCGGAGCTTTCTTTTAAGCGCTCGTTGCGCGGCCTCGACGACCTCCGCTTCAACGCCTTCACCGCTCATGGCGACACTGAATATGGGACAACCGAGTACGCGCTCGCCGCGTTGTTTCTTTTCCTTTTGATTCTTATACATGGTTTCCATATAACGCTTCAGCCTCTCGAGCGGTGGGATATCCGCCGCAAATGACGCTTCGAGCAGCGGCCGACTATAGCTTTCCCATTGAGCTTCTAGAGCCGCCTTGGCAAGTGCCGGCTTGGATTCGAAATAGTGGTAAAAACTTCCCTTCCTGACGTCCGCCTTTTCGCAAATAGCATCCACGGTCACCGCGTTGTACCCAAGTTTCCAGGTCAACTCGTTGGTCGCTTCCAGCAAGCGTTGGCGTGCGTCACTCACTCTACCCATAGTGGCTCTCCGTTTTCATGCCAAGAGTATAGTTGACCGTCTAGTCAAATTCAAGGGGTATTTAAAAATTCACCCATACCTGCCATCAGTCGTTCCGGGGCCTGAAGGCTGCGGGTTGCGAAGGAGACCGTAGAGCAGGAGCCGCAAATCGCGCGCCCGTAGGGCGTACCAAGCGCTCCCAGTCACTCACGTGTCTGGGTTCGCGCCCATTCAACGGCGGCTATCGCCGCCCCGTTGGCCAGTTGCGCCAGACCACTGATGGCGCCCTGTACGTTGGGAGTTGCAGGCTGCGTCATGACGAACCGGTGTTGCGCGATGATACGCCCATCACCCGAGCGCCTTAGGGAAACCTCCAGGGTAAGACGCACATGGGCGGCATGTGAACCGCCGAAGTCCTGTTCGAACTCAAGCAAGTTGGCGCTCAGCATGTAAATCTTGTGCACGCCGCCATCACCTGTCGGCCGCAGTGGCAACAGATACTCTAGGCGAGCCGCCAGTAAATCCGCAGGCGGCGCCGCCCAACGATGGTCGGCGTATTGTCTAAGCGCAGTGGGATCGTTATACAAAAGTCGATAATGTATGGAGTCATTTGAAAGCCACGTCGGTGCTACCACTGCATCCACCCGCACGTTCGAACCTTCATCGTGATCCACTGCTGGTAAAGGACCGAAATCATGCACTTGTGCGAGCGGCGGCTGGGCGGGCCACAGGCTGCACCCGGTGGTGAGGCACACGGCAACACAAATCGCAGGCAAACCAACGATGTGCCTCATTTCTGGGGTTCCTTGTAGCCTGGCTCACCCGGTCCCGGTGCAGGGCGTGCGGGCCCAAGCAGCAATTGCTGCGGATCACGCCGCA
>DAHVFI010000012.1 GCA_027317045.1 Gammaproteobacteria bacterium | reverse complement strand
ATGCCCTGGAGTATTCGTAATTCACCGCCATCATGTACTGGCCGTTCCACTCGGTGGTGTCGGAACAGGCGCCGTTGTGGAACACCGCCTCGATGGGGCCGAGGGTCGCACCACCCGCGAGTTGTTGCAGGAAGGCATCCTTATCGCGGTAGTCGGCGATTTCCGCCTCCACCATATTCGCAAACTTACTGCCATCTTTGAGATCGTCCACCACGATGATGTCGGACTGGCCGCGCCGGTTGAGCGCCAGCACCAGATTGCTGCCCACGAAGCCCGCGCCGCCGGTGACGATGATCATGATGGTTTTCTCTGCGAATAAATGACCATGTATTTATAGAATACCCCGTTGGCTTCGGAGACCGAGATCAGCAGCCCGCGCCAACCGTCCAACAGACCGAGCCGCAGGAAGTAGGCGCGGATGAAGGCCCAAATGGTTTTCAAGAAGATGATACCCGGCGCATAGGTGCGGGTGGACTCCCCCGCCTTAAGCATGGTGTAACGGTGCATCTTGACCAGAAAATCTCCGGCATCGCGCATGGCCGTATGGCGCAAGCTACCCGCCAGCTGGAGCGCTTGTTCACCGTTTTTCAATTCCACTTTCTCGTGGACCGCCACCTCCGTAAATTGGTGCGTTTGACGGTTATAGAGGCGTGTGAGCCACTGGCTGCCCCAGCCGCCGTGGCGCACGCGCTTGCCCAGCAGGTAATTGCGCCGCTCCACCGCATACACCTGTTCCGGCTGGTCCAGCGCCAGGCCCGAGAGGCTTGCGGCCAGCGCCGTCTCCACCACCTCGTCCGCATCCAGCGAGAAGATCCACTCATTGCGCGCCAGGGCGGCGGCGGTGTTACGGGTGGGACCGAAACCTTTGAATTCGCCCTTGCAGACCCTCACATTGGGATAGCGCGCTGCGATAGCCAGGGTGTCATCGCTGGAGCCGTTGTCATAGATCAGCACTTCGCCGAAGTCGCGCACGCTCTCCAGCGTTGCGGCGAGTGTCGCCGCGGCATCGCGGACCATGAGTACCACCGAGATGCGGGGAAGCGCTGAGGTCATGCAGTTTCCCGCGATTGTAAGAACGGTCAATCGACCAGAGTGTAGGTGGCGCTGCAGTATGGGCACTCGGCCTCACCCGTGGCTTCGACGGGCAGGAACACCCGCGGATGGGAATTCCACAGGCTCATGTCATCCATGGGGCAGTGCAGCGGCAAATCCTTGCGCCTGACGTCGTAATGGCGGCGGGCGTTGGGGGTCTGCAGGCCTGGCTGTTCGACGGCGGCTTTGGCCACGATCGCACCTCGATGATCGAAAGGACGCTGATTATACCAAGCTACTC
>DAHVFI010000352.1 GCA_027317045.1 Gammaproteobacteria bacterium | reverse complement strand
GCGTAAAGCTGTGCCGCAGCAGCGAGGAAGTGCGTGCCGCGGCCGCCAGCATGCTCGGCCGGCGGCTGGTGACTCACCAGACCGGCCCCGAGGGCCTGCCGGTGAATATGCTTTTGATCGAAGCCGGCTCCGATATCGCACGGGAACTGTACCTTTCGGTGCTGGTGGACCGTAGCCGCGAGCAGCTGGTGTTCATGGCCTCCGCCGCCGGCGGCATGGAGATCGAGGAAGTGGCTGCCGAGACGCCGGAAATGATCTTCCGGGTACATGTGCATCCCGCCGCCGGCATCCAGCCCTACCAGATCCGGGAACTGGCCTTCGGTCTTGGTATCACCGAGAAAAGCCAGATGGCTACCTTCAGCAAGATCGTCAACGGCCTGTACCGGCTGTTCATGGAGAAGGATGCGAGTCTGGCGGAAGTGAATCCGCTCATCGTCACCCGCGACGGCCGGGTGTTGGCGCTGGATGCCAAGCTCAATCTGGATGACAACGCACTGTTTCGTCAGCCGGAACTGGCTGCCATGCGTGATGCCTCCCAGGAAGACGCCCGCGAAAGCGAGGCCCGGCAGCACGAACTCAATTATGTTTCCCTGGATGGCAACATCGCCTGCATGGTGAACGGCGCCGGCCTGGCCATGGCCACCATGGACATCATCAAACTGCACGGCGGCACACCGGCAAATTTCCTGGACGTGGGCGGCGGCGCCACCAGCGAGCGCGTGACCGCCGCTTTCAAACTGATTCTTTCCAACCACAGTGTCAAGGCAATCCTGGTGAACATTTTCGGCGGCATTGTGCGCTGCGATTTGATTGCCGAAGGCATCATCGCCGCGGTCAAAGACGTGGGTGTGGGTGTGCCGGTGGTGGTGCGCCTCGAAGGCACCAATGTGGAGCAGGGCAAGCGATTGCTGGCCAAGAGCGGTCTCGCCATCACGCCCGCCAATGATCTTACCGACGCGGCGAAGAAGGTGGTTGCCTCAATCAAATGAACTTGTAATTCATTTGTGGGAGCGACGGTCTCCGTCGCAATTTGGGACCATGTTTGTAGGAGCGGTGACATTCGCCGCGACAAAAATCCGTCGCGGTGTGTGACACCGCTCCCACAATGGCAGAGACACGATCGCGTGGGGACCACCGCTCCCATAAAGGATGTGCGCCCTGGGCCACAAGCGGAGCAGGGATACGCAGCGCGGTGGGTCGGGCTGGTTGGCCCACCAGGGATGGTTCTGTGTGAGTGGGACAGGTAATGAATTCTGAGGATTGAATCATGAGCATTCTGGTCAACAAGAGCACCCAGGTAATTTGCCAGGGCTTCACCGGAAAGCAGGGCACCTTCCATTCTCAACAAGCCCTTGCCTACGGCACCAAACTGGTGGGTGGCGTGACCCCCGGACGTGGCGGTGAGCAGCATCTCGGTCTGCCGGTGTTCAATACGGTGCATGACGCGGTAAAAAAAACCGGCGCCGAGGCCAGCATGATCTACGTGCCGGCGGCCTTCGCGGCGGATGCCATCCTGGAAGCAGCGGATGCCGGTATACAGATCATTGTGTGCATCACCGAGGGTATTCCGGTCACCGACATGATCCGGGTGAAGGCGGCCCTGAAGGATAACCATTGCCGTCTCATCGGCCCCAATTGCCCCGGCATCATTACCCCCGGCGAATGCAAAATCGGCATCATGCCGGGCCATATCCACCAGCACGGCCGCGTCGGCATCGTGTCGCGCTCCGGCACGCTGACGTATGAGGCGGTGTTTCAAACCACCAATCTGGGCCTTGGCCAGTCCACCTGTGTGGGTATCGGCGGTGATCCGGTGCACGGCATGAGCTTCATCGATGTGATTGAACTGTTCGCCGGAGATCCGCAGACTGAAGGCATCCTGATGGTGGGCGAGATTGGCGGTTCCGACGAGGAAGCGGCCGCGGCCTTCATTAAGCAGCATGTGCGCAAACCGGTGGTGGCCTATATCGCCGGCGTCACCGCGCCCGCC
>DAHVFI010000351.1 GCA_027317045.1 Gammaproteobacteria bacterium | reverse complement strand
CCATGAAACGTTGGGGATTGATATTCCTGGTGCTGATGGTTGCGTTGGGTGTGCATGCCGCCACTCAATCGACGGCCCAGACCATCATCGCTACTTCACTTAATAGCGCGCCGTATTCCGATGCCGGTACGGTTGCCTCCTTGCCGGTCAGTACCAATGTCAACATTATTGCGCGTCAGGGCGCTTGGTATCACGTGCGCCTGGATTCCGGTCAGGACGGCTGGCTGCTGATGACCAGCATTCGCATGAACAGTACGAGTAGCGGCAGTAGTGGCAGCAGCTGGGGATTCGGCTGGCTGTCATCGCTGTTCGAGAGCGGGCGTTCCGGCGCCACCGGCGTCACCGCCACCACCGGCGTCCGCGGCTTGAATACCGGCGACATCGCCAATGCTAAACCAAATCCACAGGCCGCGAATGAAATCACCGCTTGGTCAGCCACACCGCAGCAGGCCCGTCAGTTCGCGCAGCAACTGGATCTCAAGCCCGAACAGGTTGCATATCTGCCGCAGGTGAAGGGAGCGCAGCCATGAACATGCGCGCTTGCTTGGAAATGATACAGCGTCCGCTGGCGCTAATACTTATGTTGGCGCTGACCGCATGCGCCAACGTGGGCGGCAGTGGCGTGGATTTGAACAGCCTGTTCAGCGCCCTGAAAAACGTAAAGCAGGCAGTGAAACCTGCGGATCAGCAGGAAGAAGAGCAGATCGGCTATGCCACCGCCGCGACGCTTTTGGGCGCCGCCAAACCTATCAATGATCCGGCGGTGCAGGAATACGTGAACAAGGTTGGATTATGGGTGGCCCTGCAAAGCGATCGCCCGAACCTGCCCTGGCATTTCGCGGTGGTGGACTCCAACGACATTGACGCTTTCGCCGTACCGGGTGGCTACGTGTTCATCACCCGCGGTCTGTTGCTGCACATGCGCAGCGAGGCGGAGCTGGCCGGCGCCTTGGGTCACGAAATCAGCCACGTGGTTCTGAAGCAGCAGCTCAAGGCCTTGCAGCAAGCCGCGCAGCTCAATTTGCTGGGCGCGGCGGCGCAATTTGAACTGCAACAACATGGTCAGAATACGCAGCTTTTTAACAACGTGGCCAACGCCACCCGCAATCTGTACTCGAAAGGTCTGGATAAACAAGATGAATTCGAGGCGGATCGCATGGGCGTGGTGCTGGCAGCGCGCGCCGGCTACGATCCGTATGGGCTGCTGGCGGTACTGCAGACCCTGGAGACCGTTGATCCCAAGAGCAACGGCATGCAGCTGCTGCTTGCTACCCACCCCGCGCCTGCGGCGCGCGTTGCCCTGCTCTCCGCCGAGATGCAGGCCGGCCATATGGATCGGTACGGCCGTCAGGTGGAAGGTACTAGGCGCTATCAGCAGATGATCAAAACGCTCGTATCAACATCAACAAGGCGCTGATTGAACTGTTTATTGTACAGGCGTTGCCGCCGCAGCAACTTCGAATTTAGTTCCAGAGAATGGTACGGCCGAGAGCCGACTGTATAAGCCAGACGGCGAACTTGCCGGTGCGGTTTTCGATGTCGAGGATGGGGTTGAGTTCTACCACTTCCATGCTGGTGAGGCGACCACTCTTGGCGATAATCTCGCATACCAGGTGAGATTCGCGGAAGTTGAGTCCGCCCGGTACCGGTGTGCCCGTGCCAGGGGCCACTGATGGATCGGACCCGTCCAAGTCATAGGAAAGGTGAATGCCGGCACTGGCGCGACTGAGAATCTGCATGGCTTCATCAAGACAATTACCGGCGCCGCGGGCATCAATTTCGCTCATGGTGAACACGCGTACTCCGGACTTTTTCACCAGCTCCGCTTCCTTGCTGTCCACGTCACGTACGCCGAATATCACTACCTGCTCGGGCTTGATGGCCGGCACTTGCCCACTGATGCCTGTCAGTTCCTTTGGGCCCATGCCGAGCAAGGTGGAAAGCGGCATGCCGTGAATGTTGCCCGAGAGGCTGGTATCAGGCGTGTTCATGTCGGTGTGTGCGTCACACCAGAACACGCCCAGTTCCTTGCCTTGTTGTTTGAAATGGCGCACCACGCCGGCAATGGAGCCGATGGCCTGGGAATGATCGCCGCCGAGAATCAGGGGGAACTCTCCGTGAGCCAAGGTCTTTTCCGTTTCATCGGCCAATTCCCGGCACACTTCGTTGATGACCTTGAGATAGCGCGCGTGGGGGTCGCCCACGTCGGCGGCTTCCATGGATACCTGGCCGATGTGGCGCATGCCGACCACCCGGTGCCCGAGCTTTTCGAGTGCCGGCACTACCCCGGCCACATGCATGGCGGAAGAGCCCATATCGGTACCACGCCGGCTCGCGCCAAGATCCAGATGCACATTGGTGATGCGGATTTTCTTCGACATGATTTTCAGAACCACTGCGATTTTGCGCAGTTGAAGTTAGCGCAATTATAACATGCCGGTAAATTGGTATCGCGGTTGTGCGCAGGCAGGCAAACATTCGAACCTGGATTGGACCGCCGTGTGTTCGCGCTTTCAGCCCGATGCATGGTTAACAGTCACAGCCGCACGTAGCCGCCTCGAAGGGCTGCGCTGTAATTATGATCGTCCGATTGGAATCAATGTAGACTGCAAACAGATGATTCCCATGACCAGAAAGCTCAAGCCACACTTCGGCTGGCAACTGGGTATCCCTTGCGACATCAGCGGCATTGCTTGGATATTTGCAGAATTCTGGAGTCGCACTTACCCATTAATATCTCTGGTAAAATTGCATGCGACACAGACCTGTGCATGCGGCCCCGTGTTTGCCATCAGAACCTGATGCTGTCTAAAGCTCCCGGCTTGCCAGACAGGGTTATAGTCCCCCGCAGACTGAGGGCATACATGGCCTTGAATGCTTAAAAAATCCAAGAATCAATTTTCAAGAATTTCCTTAAACTGGATCGAGAAATTCGTATGTGGCAGCTGATTGCGGGCGCCGTGATGATTAGTTTCTCGGCGGTGTTTGTGAAACTGGTGAGTGTGCCGCCGGCCACCAGTGCGTTTTATCGCATGCTGTTCGGGGGTCTGATTCTGTTGGGCATCGTGTGGTGGCGAGGGGAGCGTGTGAACCTCAAAACCGCAGCGATTGCAATGTTGTGCCTGGTGGCGGTGTTTTTTGCACTGGATCTGACGTTTTGGCATCGCAGTATTCTGTATGTGGGCCCGGGTCTTGCCACATTGCTGGCTAATTTTCAGGTATTCGTGCTGGCGGCCGTGGGCGTGTTGGTTTTTCGGGAACGGCTGACCTGGTTCCAGGCGGCTTCCATTCCGCTGGCGATTCTGGGACTTGTGCTTCTGGTGGGCGTGGATTGGTGGTCGTTTTCACCCAGTTATCGCTGGGGCGTTATCCTCGGGTTCTTGACCGCCTGTTGCTACACGGGATATCTCCTGGCACTGCGTCGCGCCCGTATCGCCGAAACCGCCGGTTCCTCCTTTGTCACGCTGATGATGGTATCGCTGTTATGTGCCGGCCTGCTGGCTCTCGCCATGTGGCCGGAGCACGCTTCTTTCGTGATCCCCACCTGGAGGGATCTGGGCTGGCTCATCGCCTATGGAGTTTTCGGTCAGGTACTGGGCTGGGTGTTGATTTCCAACAGCATCTCCAAAGTGCGGGCCTCGCAGGTGGGTTTGGTTCTGCTGTTGCAACCGGTATGCGCGTTTGTGTGGGACGTGTTGTTCTTCGGACGTCGTTTTACGACGGTGGAGATCATCGGCGCCGCGTTGGCACTGGCGGCAATTTATCTCGGTTCGGTGAAACGCACACGCCCGGTTTCAGTCAGGCAAGAACCGTAAGCCGTTGCGGCAGGATCTCAATATCGAGACACTTGGCATCGGTATAGCGGATCTCGCCGTCGGCGTGCACCGGCAGACCTGCCTCGGATTCAATCAGCAGCCTATCTGTCTTGAAGTCAATGATGCCGGGACGTCCACGATGGCTGCCGCGCAGTACCCGCGGCACCAGCGCAAGGATTCCCAGGCGGCTCAGGCCCTGGGCTACAATCACGTCGAACAGTCCGTCGTTGATTTTCGCGTCGGGTGCCAACAGGAAGGCGCCGCCTTCAGAACGCCCATTGCTCACGGAGATGAGCGTGATCGTGGTATGCAGTGCTTCCCCATCATGGCACACGCGCACCTTCGGAAGCCGGTGTTGAAAAAGCAGTATCTTCGCCAGCGCCAGGCCATACACCAGATTACCGCCCAACCATTGCATACGATTGGCCGCCATCGCCACCTGGGCATCGAAGCCTACTCCCAAGCTGTTGGCAAAATAAAAATCATTACAACGGCCTACGTCGACGCGGCATGGTTTGGCTTGGGCGATGCGTGCGCAAGCCGCGCGCCAGTTGTCTTTGCTACTGAACATCTTCGTGAAATCATTGCCGGTACCTATCGGCACGATGGCGAGCGGCGCGCCGCCGCCGGCCTGCATCCAACCGTTCACCGCCGCATGCACCGTGCCGTCGCCGCCAGCGACGATGATTACGTCTGCGCGGGTGGCCAATGCTTGTTTGACCTGCAAGCCCACATCATCCGCTGCGCGGCTATAGTGCGGTTGGGCAACGATGCCAAGCCCCGCGAGAAATTCAACAATGGCGGAGCCGAGAGTTTGTCCCGCGCCACGGCCGGCGGCCGGATTGATGATGAGGGAAGCACGCATTGGCGCGTGGTTTCAGGCGCGCAGCCCGTGATCAACGGCAGATTTCAGCTGGAAGTGCCGTGCCGACTCAGGCAAGAGGTCATTTTGTGTCATTGCGCATATCAGCCAGATCCGCCAGATACAGGATCACCCGTTGAATTTCCGCGCGATCGTCCTCAGGTAAGCGTTCCAGGGCTTGTGTCAAGCGCTTCGCCAGGTACGAAGGCGCCGCTTCCGAGGCCGCTCGGCCGGTGGCTGTGACCGCCACCAGCACCCGGCGTTTATCCTCCGGCCGGCGCTCGCGAGTCACCAGACCACGCCGCTCCATCCGATCAAGAATACCGGTTACGGTGGCGGGGCTCAGGGAGACTGCCTGGGCGAGCATGCCCGTGGTCATGGGGCCCTGCTCCTGTAAATGCTGCAAACAGAGAAGCTGCGGGGTGGTGAGCCCGTGTTCGCTGATGAGCTGACGGCTTGCGATATCCATGCTACGCATGATGCGCCGCAGGGCCAGAAGAATGTCTTCCGCCACATGATCCGGGTTCATGCTCATGGGGCTGCCTTTCCTCCTTTGAATTGGCTGATTGTTGAACACCTGCCGCCGGGCTGCAAGCCTTAAGTACCGCCGGCCCTGCTAAAATGGCGGCCTTGCTCACGGAGAGGTTTCGGGGACAATGCTGGCGCTGGTAATCCGAATTCTGGTGGCCTACCTGCTGGGATCTCTCATCGGCAGCCTGATTGTGGGTAAGTTCTACGGCGGAGTGGATATCCGCAAGTCCGGCAGCGGCAATGCCGGCAGCACCAACGCACTGCGCACCCAGGGCAAGGTGTTTGCTCTATGGGTCATTATCATTGACGTGGGTAAGGGCATGCTGGCGGCCGGTGTGGTGCCGTACTTGCCGCTGTCGCACGCCTTCTTGAATCCGGGCTGGACCGCCGTCATTTGCGGCGCCGCGTCCATTGTCGGACATGTGTTTCCGGTGTTTTTCCGGTTTCATGGCGGCAAGGGTGCTGCCACGTTTCTCGGCGTATTGTTGATGCTCGCCTGGCCGGCTTTGATTTTGGCCTTGGTGGTGTGGGCGCTGGCGCTCATGCTCAGCGGTTACGTCAGCCTGTCCACCCTCCTCGCAGCCTGCTCGGTGCCGGTGTATGCACTGCTGGCGCCGGGAGATGGCTTTGCCTCGCCACTTTTCTGGTTTGGATTCGCCATGGCACTGTTCATTCTCTTTACCCATCGCAGTAATATCCGGCGCCTCGTGACTGGTTCCGAGAATCGTTTCAAGCGTGCCATGCTGTGGCACCGGCAGCGCTGATCGTAGGCGCCGGCGGTTTTGCATGCAGCCCGTATCCCACAGCGCGCATACCATTGTCCGGACGCTGGCTGACGGCTGTTTCCACTCCGGTGAACAAATCGCACAACAGTTGGGCATCAGCCGCAGTGCAGTCTGGAAGCATGTCCGCCAGCTGGAATCCCTCGGCTTGGAAGTATTCTCCGTGCCGGGGCGCGGTTACCGGCTGACGCAACCTGTGGAATTACTGGAGGGGGCGCGGGTTCGCAGCCTGCTTACATCGGCATGCCGTGAACAGCTGCAAGCGCTCAACGTGCTGGATAAAGTGGATTCCACCAATACCTGGCTCATGTCACAGGCAGCCGGCTTTCCCGCCGTGTGTCTCGCGGAATGGCAGACCAGCGGTCGCGGCCGTCGCGGCCGTCAATGGATATCGCCGTTTGCCGCCAATCTGTATCTGTCCCTGGGCTGGCAGTTCGATGATGTGCCTCCCGGTTTCACGGCGCTCGGCATGGTGGCGGCCATCGCCGCGGTGCGAACTTTGCGGGCACTCAATATTTCCGGTGTGGCCATCAAGTGGCCCAATGACTTGCTGGTTTCCGGTAGCAAATTGGGCGGCATTCTGGTGGATATGCAGGGTGAACCGCCGGGCCGCGTGCGTGCAGTGGTCGGCATCGGCATTAACGTGCGCATGTCCAAGGAAGCCGCATCGCAGATAGACCAGCCATGGACGGATATCACGACGCTGGCGCCAAGTGACAGGCCGGATCGCAATCGTCTGGCGGCCATGAT
Organism: Gammaproteobacteria bacterium; assembly: GCA_027317045.1. Classification (GTDB taxonomy): domain Bacteria; phylum Pseudomonadota; class Gammaproteobacteria; order Natronospirales; family REEB76; genus REEB76. The sequence continues at coordinate 5,558 of DAHVFI010000351.1, read as the reverse complement.
GATCGACGAGTTGATGGCAGTGCTGCAAGTATTTGCCGTGCAGGGGTTTGGCGCCTTTGCTTCGGAGTGGCGCGCGCTGGATCTGGCCGCCGGTCGGCCGGTACATCTGCAATACCAGCAACAAGTCATCAACGGTACGTCTTTGGGCGTCGATCAGGATGGCGCGCTGCTGCTGCGCACCGAGACCGGCACGCACCGTTTCGTGTCCGGTGATCTCAGTCTGAGGATTCAGCCATGATTCTATTGGCGGATGTGGGCAACACGCGCATCAAGTGGGGCCTGTTTAACGACGGGGTGATTTCCGCTCATGGCGCGCTGGCGCATGCGGACAAGCCGATTCTGGAAGTATTAACGGCGGCTTGGGTCAAGCTTGCGTCACCTGCACGCATCGTCGTGTCAAATGTGGCGGGTGCACTATTCGGCGAGAAGCTTGAGGGTTATTGCCGAGAGCGTTTTAATCGGGTGCCCGAATTCGTGCAACCGACGCCGCGGGCCTGCGGCGTCATCAACGGTTACAGCCAACCCACACAATTGGGCGCGGACCGCTGGGCCGCGGTCATCGGCGCTTATCATTTATATGCGGGACCGGTGTGTATCATCGGCTGCGGCACGGCAATCACCGTGGATACGGTTACGGGCGAAGGCCGGCATCTGGGCGGACTGATTGCGCCGGGCATCGGCGTCATGCAGCGCGCGCTCGCGGCCGCCGCTCCGGCGATTCCGCAAGAACCGGACGGTACGGTTACGCTTTACGCCCGGGACACGCGCACTGCCGTGAGCAGCGGCATCCTGTATGCCGCCGCTGGGCTGGTGGAGCGGGCGAGCACGGAAATTCGGGTGCAGCAAGGCGCGCGGACTAAATTTCTCTTGACCGGGGGCGATGCCGAACGGGTGATATCGGTAGCGCAGGGACGGTTTACACTGGTACCCCATTTGGTGCTGGAGGGACTTGCGGTGTTGGCGGGACAGCAAACGTGATGCGGATACTGTTTCTGGTGTTGGTACTTGCCAATGTGGTGGCCTTCATCTGGTATGGATGGCTGAGACCGCCGGCGCAAACATCGCCGCAAATGACGCCGCTGCCCCACGTACAACCGCTGAAGCTGATCTCGGAACTGACACCGGCGGAACGGCAAGCGCTTGTCAAAGCATCCACGCCCGCGCTTGTGCCGGCGACCCCAGAGATTCCAACGCCTGCAGCCACGAGCGTTCCCCAGGTGTGTGTGAGTTATGGACCGTTCCCCAGTACCAAAGCCGAGCAGATGGGCCTCGCGCGTTTGCAGAAAGCCGGCGTCAGCGTTACGCAACGTACCATTCCCGGGAAAGTGCGTCTGGGTTACTGGGTCTATCTGCCGCCCTTCGGTTCGCGCCGGGAAGCGGATGCCGCCGCCAAACTGCTCAAAGTACGCGGTGTGAAGGACATCTATGTGGTGACTGACGAGTCAAATCGCAATGCCATCTCCTTAGGCGTATTCAGTGATCGCTTTGGCGCGCTGGCGCATCAGAAAAAGATCCGAGAGATGGGCTACCGTCCGCTTTTGACCGAACGTTTCCGCGATTCGCCGCACTTTTGGCTGGACGCCCATGGCGCAGCAAATCAGCTGCTGGCGGCCAGCGCTTTCTCCGATTTGGATGAAGGGGATGTGGCCATCGGGCGCGCGGTTTGCGATTCTGCCGGTCCCTGATTCCGAAGCCGGGTCCTGCTAGAATCTTCCTGGCATCTTCTAAAGAAAGCCGGCATAGCTCAGCTGGTAGAGCAGTGGTTTTGTAAACCAAAGGTCGGGAGTTCGATTCTCTCTGCCGGCACCATGAAATCAAAATAATGGTACGCATGCGAATCAGTGAATGATAAGTAACATTAAGCCGGCGTCATTTGACGAATAATCCTGCGACTACCAGAAGGGGGAAAATAATGAAAAGGATATTTGTTACTACAGTTCTAGCTATAACGCCGCACAGCTATTCATGAGCGGATACTAAGACGCGTCAACCGCCACATTCTTGGAAAGAAAATCGCGGACTTTCAAAGTTAACAATGGAAGTCGAATAAAATAAATCAATTCAGATAAAGAAAACGGCTTCAATAAGGTGAAATTAGTTTGTAATCAGTGGCTCGAGCGTTTACTGAATACCGCTGTCACCAAAATTACAAAATTCTGTCATGAATCCGTCATATTAATTGCGTAGTCTCTTGCGGCATAAGGTTGCCGATGGCAGCCAGATAATCAGTCATCAATCAGGAGTATTGATCCATGCGCAAGACCCACTGGGGCATGATATTGCTGGCGGGCGCGGCATTATTCGCCTCCCAGTCCCATGCCGATTCGCTGACCAACTTCCTGCAGCAGGGTACCTGGAACGGGTACCTGCGAGATTATTATTTCACCCGCAACTTCACCGCCACCGGTGCGCCGAATAACCTCAAGGCCAATTCCTTTGGCGGCATGTTCAACTATCTGACGCCGACCTTCGGCAACGGCTTCAGCGTGGGCGGTACTTTCTGGAGCGCTCAGGATCTCTTCGGTCTGAACAACGAGACCAGCAACTATTCGCATCTTGAGCCCACGCTCGCCGGCACCCAGCCGATCTACACCCTGGGCCAGGCTTTCGTGCAGTGGAAGGGCGACAATGTGCTGGTGCGCGGTGGCAACCAGCTGATGAACACTCCGTGGATGGGAGCCTCCGACTCGCGCATGGTGCCGGCCACCTATCAGGGCGTGCTGGCGGATTTCACCCTGACTCAAGGCCTTGATTTGACCGTGGCACGGGAATTCCGCTGGAAGAGCCGTACCTCGAGCGCCTTCTCCGCCACCAATCTCTATAATGCCAACGGCTTTGCCAATATCTACGGCGGTGCGGCCAACGCGAATGTCGGCACTCAGACCAGCGACGGCACAGCTACCGCGGGCCTTACCTACAAGAACGGCGGCGCGAGTGCCCAGGCGTGGTACTACAAATTCTACGGCCTGACAAGCGCAACCTACGCCGACGGTTCCTATGTGTTCAACACCGGTTCGGGCGTGGACCCGGTGTTTGGTGCCCAGTACCTACATGAATCCAACAGCGCCAACAACCTGTTGGCATCGAGTGTCAACAACAGCACCTACGGCGTAATGGCCGGAATCAACTTCAGCGGCGATAGCCTGGTGGCTTCCTATAACAAGATTTCCACCAGCACCGGTGACTTCAAGAATGGCGGCATCGTCTCACCGTATTCCGCCGGCTATGCCACCGATCCGCTGTACACTACCTCCATGACCGCGGGTCTGGTGGAGAAAGGCGTGGGCAATGCCTGGAAACTTGCTGGCACGTTTTTCTTTGTGGGCAAGCAACTGCGGCTCATCACCAGCTATGCGCGCTATAATACCCAACCCAACTTCGCCAATACCAACGAGACCGATGTGGATCTGACTTGGTTCTTTTCCGGCAGCCTCAAGGGTTTCTCAGTACGCAATCGGCTCGGCATTGTGCACGGCCTCAACGGCAGCTATAGCGCACCCAATCTCGGTACCTTCTACTTTAACCGCGTGATGCTCGAATACGATTTCTAGTTTTCGCTGAGGTTCATCCGCACTACTCTGTACGGGTAATTAGGCGGGCCTCGGCCCGCCTTCTTTTTGCCAAGGGTTGATGCGAGTTCACTGTAGATAAAGCTCGCCAGAGGATAGGCCGGTACGTTCATGGAACTGCCAAGAAAGTGTCATGGCTTTGTCATGCAGTGCTTTTAAAGTTGCAGCCTGGTTTTTCAAGATGTTTGTTTGACGGTCAAGTCATTCCTCAGGAGGGAATACATCATGTGGAAGCAACTGATTAAGAAGGCAGCTGTGCTAATGCTTGCTGGGACTGCTGTAATGAGCCAAAGCGCATTTGCGGGCAGCCAGTCCATCACCGGAGCCGGTAGCACCTGGGTGTATCCGTTGGTGGCCAAGTGGGCTGCGGTCTATGAGAAGAAGACTGGAATCCAGGTCAACTACCAGTCAATCGGATCGGGCGGCGGCATTGCCCAGATCAAAGCGGGCACAGTGGCTTTCGGCGCCAGTGACATGCCCCTCACTCCCGAGGTATTGGCGACAAACCACCTTATTCAATTTCCTACCGCCATCGCCGGCGAGGACATGATTGTGAATATACCGGGTATAAAACCCGGCGAGCTAATCTTGAACGGCCCGGTGGTGGCGGACATCTACCTCGGCAAGATCAAGAAATGGAACGACCCCGCTATCCAGGCCTTGAACAAAGGCTTGGCCTTGCCGGATATGGATATCACCGTTGTGCACCGCTCTGACGGCTCAGGGACCACTTTCACTTTTGCGAACTATCTTTCCAAGCTCAGTCCGGAGTGGGCCTCGAAAGTCGGTGCCAACACCTCAATCGCCTGGCCCGTGGGCGTGGGTGGTAAGGGCAACGAGGGCGTTGCTGGGTTCGTGAAACAGATACGCGGCTCCATTGGGTATGTCGAATACGCCTATATACTCGAAAATCACCTGTCGTATGCGCGCATGTACAACGCGGCAGGCAAGTTGGTCAGCCCCAGTCTCAAGGGCTTCCAGGCGGCGGCCGCCCATATCGACTTCACCAAGGCTAAGGATTTCTACGTGATCCTCACCGATCAGCCTGGCGACGATACCTGGCCCATCTCGGGTTGCACTTGGCAGATACTGCGCACCGATGCCCCCAAGGCGAGCAATGAAATGGTGACCAACTTCTTCCTGTGGGGCTTCAATCATGGTCAGGAAATGGCGAGATCCATCGCCTTTGGTCCCCTGCCGCCCAATACAGTCAACGCCATTCGAGCCTACTGGAAGCATAACCTCGGGATCTGATCTGTCAGGCCTGAGGAGGGCGATGGGAACCTCACCTTCCCCCCATCAGCAAAACAAGGCGCCGGAGAATCTCCCTCCGGCGCTTTTTCCTTAGGTTAGGACAGGGCGTTTGACGGCAACGGGCAGGCCGCTGGCGGGTTCAGTCAGAGAAATTGAGTAAATGACCTCCCTTTTGTGCTCTTGCCGGTTGACACAAATCCGTGAAATATCAGACAATTCCCGGCTTCGTCCGTGGAGGGGTACTCAAGCGGCCAACGAGGGCAGACTGTAAATCTGCTGGCTTTACGCCTACGAAGGTTCGAATCCTTCCCCCTCCACCAGAAAGTTGAGTTTCGAGAGCCCCTGGTTGGCAGGTTCAGGTACCCAGTGCCCGGACGCAGCGGGTGTAGTTCAATGGTAGAACCTCAGCCTTCCAAGCTGATGACGTGGGTTCGATTCCCATCACCCGCTCCAGGATCAAACGGGTGGATGAGGTGCAGTTCAGATCGCCCATGTAGCTCAGTCGGTAGAGCACGTCCTTGGTAAGGACGAGGTCACCGGTTCGATTCCGGTCATGGGCTCCAGGCATTTGGATTAATCGATGAGTCGGGTTTGAGTAAGTTAAGTCATAAGTCATAGGTAGCAATCGGAGTAAGCACCGTGTCCAAGGCAAAATTTGAGCGTAAGAAGCCGCATGTGAATGTGGGGACCATCGGGCATGTGGACCATGGCAAGACCACGCTGACGGCGGCGCTG
>DAHVFI010000349.1 GCA_027317045.1 Gammaproteobacteria bacterium | reverse complement strand
CTCCTACGGCACTTCCAGCTACGGCTACGATGTGCGCTGCGCCGACGATTTCAAGATCTTCACCAACATCAATTCCACCATCGTGGACCCCAAGAACTTCGATGAGCGCAGCTTCGTGGATTTCAAGGGACCGTGCTGCGTAATCCCGCCCAATTCATTCGCACTTGCGCGCACCGTCGAATATTTCCGCATCCCCCGCGACGTGCTCACCATCTGTCTCGGCAAATCCACCTATGCGCGCTGCGGCATCATCGTCAACGTCACGCCGCTGGAACCTGAATGGGAAGGCCATGTGACCCTGGAATTTTCTAACACCACACCCCTGCCCGCGAAAATCTACGCCAATGAGGGCGTGGCTCAGATGCTGTTTCTGGAGTCCGATGAAGTCTGCGAGACCAGTTACAAGGATCGCGGTGGGAAATATCAGGGGCAGAAGGGTGTGACGTTGCCGAAGACATGAAAGGAATGTGATTTTGCGCACGAATGGCCGATTGCACAGCTAATACGCGTATAGGCTAATTGATTTATGCAAAGTCTCTACTGAAAAAAATTTACTGTAATTGAAATTCATCGAAGAGGTTTGTCTTATGAAAGTATGGCGCATGAAAATTGCAGTAATATTCATTTCCATCGTATTGCTGGTTCTTACAGGATGTATGAGTGTTGACATGTACAGTCAGCGTAATCCGCAATGGCATGGACAACCCTTAAAGAGGGTGATGGTAATAGGCAACTTTGAAAATCTTGTATATCGACATTATGCAGAAGGACAAATGTGCGAGTACATAGGCGATTACTCTGATACCGAGTGTCTGCAATCGCTCAAGTATTTATTTGCTGGCCAAAACGAAGCAGCACAAATGGCGGCTATGTTAAACCAGGAAAAGGTCGATGGGGTTGTTTACATTTCCACCCAGGCACATGGAACCACGATGGTCAATACGCCTATAGTTTTTAATACGATGTGGTGGTCTCCTGGATTCGGCACTATGATCGGCTATGGTGGACCTGTGGCAGTGGATTGGGCCAACTACTCCGTTAAGCTCTATGTCACTAATGGCACAGTTATTTGGTATGCAAATGCTGATGCCAGCGGTAAACCCGAGGAAACGATTGAACATAGCAGTTACCATATCTCTAAGGAACTCGTGAAGGCAGGTATGATTGCTCCCGGAGGAAGCCGACATTACAAGCCCTAAAGAGCCTCGGAAAAGCTCGTAAAGCTGGCGTAGATTGATGTGAGAACAACGAACCCCAACGTAATCAACCGTTGGGCATCGCTTCGCTCAGCCCAACCTACTTTGAATTTTGGATATCGAGTTTGATATCCGTCAGCACCAGGCTGATGGTGGCCTTGCCAGGTTCGGTCTGCTGCATCTGCACCGGCAGATAATTCAGTTTCACGCCAGTCGGTCTCGCGTTCGCGGTGGCCGATCCTGTGACGGATCGCTTGGCTACGCTAAGCTCCCGTCAAGGGGCACGGCTCAACGCGCGACCCGTTGGGTCCCATAATCACGCTTGACGTTAATCACGCGATGCATTACTATACCGCATGATCAAGTCGTTCAAGTGCGCTGACACCAAAGCACTGGCTGGAGGCGAGCGCGTCAGGCGCTTTGTAAACATCGCCGATGTAGCCCGCCGGAAACTCAGGCAGCTGGAGATCGCCGGACGCTTGGAAGATTTGCGGGTGCCGCCTGGCAATCGCGTGGAAAGACTCAGGGGCGAGAGGGCCGGCCAGCACAGCATCCGCATCAATGATCAGTGGCGCGTCTGTTTTCGTTGGACGAAAGCAGGCGCTGAAGACGTAGAGATAGTGGACTATCATTGACGCGAGGTTATCTTATGAGCAAGCTCAAGCCTATTACCCCTGGCGAACTCCTTTTGGAGGAGTTCCTGAAGCCCATGGGCATTACCCAGTATCGCTTGGCCAAAGAGGTCGGGGTTCCGGCACAACGTATTGGAGATATTGTGGCTGGGAAGCGTTCGATTTCAGCCGACACAGATCTGCGTCTTTGCCGTTTCTTTGCCTTGTCCAACGGCTACTGGCTGCGCGCGCAGGCCGCATACGACACAGAAGTCGCGGAACGGACAATCGGACCCAAACTAGTGAAAATCAGGCCTTGGGGCACGAATACGGCCCAAAGGGTTCCAGTGGACGGTATTCGCGCTGCACGTTCGGCCCGCCGCTAAACCTGGGCGCGGGCATCTGAAAAACGACCGCTTTTCGGAGCATGGTACTAGGTTGGGGTGAGAGCAGCGAACCCCAACATAACCGAATCGTTGGGTTTCAGCTGGCGCCTTAACCTACTACTTTGAATTTTGGATATCGAGTTTGATTTCCGTCAGCACCAAACTGATGGTGGCTTTGCCCGGCTCGGTTTGCTGCATCTGCACCGGCAGATAATCCAGTTTCGGCGCCAGCCAGAAGGTGGTGACACGGTTCTTTTTAGGATCTTTTCGCGCCAGCCCGATTACCTCATACTCGCCGGCAGGGGTCTTCAGGTCAGTGTTGCCATGGGGTTGCATGTGATAGATGCTGATTTCATTGTGATCCAACACCCGGTATTCCCCGACCGTTTGCCCCGCTTCCAGATTCACTGACACGGCCAGTTGTGCCAACAGGCGGTCGTAGGTGCCGGCTTTGATGGGCAGCGCATGCTGTTTGCCGCCTTCGTTGCTGTGCGCCACATCCTTATCCCAATCGAATCGGATGTTTTCCTTTTTGTCTTTGTCATTGCCGGTATGCTCGTAGGTATATTGGAGCGATTGCAGCTTGCCGCTCATCATCTTGAAGTGACTGGTTTCCGTGATCACGTCGCTCAGGAACAGCGCCGCCAGCCCGGCTGCCTGGCTCACGGACGTATAGGTATAGCTGCCATCCTTGTTCTGAATCAGTGAGAAATTGGCGGTGCCGATGCGCAGGCTATCGCGGCCTATGGAATAGGTGGCCTGGTAGAGCGGAATCTTCTGCTCAGTATCCTGTGCGTGACTGGCAGCACTGAAAAGCAATACAGCCATAATTGCGCTCGATAACCCTAGCAGCTTTTTCATTACGTATTGTGTTCCTGTGCCGGCAACATAACAGGCGCCTGTAAGCGTTTACCGTCCAATATCACATGCTCATTATCAAGCTGCAGACGGCCACGGGCAAACCAACCGATGACCAGCGGATAAAGCCGATGCTCCTGTTCTTGCACCCGTGCCCGCAGTGCGGCTTCGGTATCGTCCGATCGCACTATTACTTTCGTCTGGGCGATCAGCGGGCCGCCGTCCAGTGTCTCCGTGACAAAGTGCACGCTGCAACCATGCTCCCGTTCGCCACCCGCAAGCACGCGCCGATGGGTGTGCAGCCCACGGTATTTTGGCAGCAGGGAAGGGTGAATGTTCAACAGGCGGCCGCGGTAATGCCGCACAAAATGATCGCTGAGGATGCGCATGAAACCCGCCAGCACCACGAGGCCGGGGGAGTGGCGGTCAATCAGCCGGATGAGCGCGGTATCGTATTGTTTCCGATCCGGATATTCCGCGGGCAGGCAGGTTTCCGCGGCCACACCCGCGGCGCGCGCGCGTGTCAGGGCGCGAGCTTGGGAATGATCGCTGATGACGGCGGCCACCGTTACCGGCAAGGAACCGTTGGCGGAGTTATCGAGAATCGCCTGCAAATTGGTGCCTTCACCGGAAGCCAGCACCACGCTGGGCAAGTCGCTGTGCGCGGCGTGCGTCGGCATCAGCGGATGACGACGCCTTCATGGCCGCTTTCCACCTGGCCGATGCGAAAGGCACGTTCGCCCTGTTCCTCGAGGAAAGCGAGTGTGCGTTCGGAATCCGCCGCGCTTACGCACACTACCATGCCGATGCCCATATTGAAGGTGCGATACATCTCCTTTTCAGTGATGTTGCCCTGCTGCTGCAGCCAATCGAAAATCCCAGGCCGTGGCCAGGATTTCGCGTTCAGCGACACACCCAGTCCCGCCGGTATCACCCGTGGAATATTTTCCAGCAGCCCGCCGCCGGTGATGTGCGCCAGTGCCTGTACCGGGACGCTCTCGATCAGCTTCAATAGCGGCTGCACATAGATGCGCGTCGGTTCCAGCAGATGATCGATGAGTGCGCGCTCGCCGATGCGTTGTTCGAAGGAAGCGCCGCTGGCCGAAACTGCCTTGCGGATCAGCGAGTAGCCGTTGGAATGGGGCCCGGTGGACGCGAGGCCGATGAGCGCGTCGCCGGTTGCGACTTTGCTGCCGTCGATGATTTTGCTTTTTTCCACCACGCCCACCGCGAAACCGGCGAGATCGTAATCCTTGCCTGCATACATGCCGGGAAGCTCCGCGGTTTCACCGCCCACCAGCGCGCAACCCGCCAGTTCGCAACCGCGGGCGATACCGCCGATTACGACGGCGGCGGTCCCCACATCCAATTTTCCGGTGCCGTAATAATCCAGGAAGAACAGCGGTTCTGCTCCCGAGACCACGATGTCGTTCACGCACATGGCCACCAGATCGATGCCGATGGTTGCATGCCGGCCGTTGTCAATGGCGAGACGCAGCTTGGTGCCGACGCCGTCGGTGCCGGATACCAGCACCGGCTGACGATAGCCGGCCGGGATTTCCACCAGCGCGCCAAAACCACCGATTCCACCCAGCACTTCGGTGCGCCGGGTGCGCTTGGCCGCCGGAGTAATGCGCTCCACCAGGGCATCACCCGCGTCAATGTCCACGCCGGCATCGCGGTAGGTGAGGGGTTTCTTTGCAGTCATGGATGTCCCCGGAGGGCGTGTCTTTAATGTAGGCCAAGGCGGCGTCACTCGCCGGACGGTGCCTCTAGCCTGTATATTCTACACGCACGGGCCGCGCATCATGGGGCACGGCCGGTATTTGGATTTGGAGGGCTTGGTGAGAACAGTGCGCGTATGGATCTGCGGTTTGTTGGCCGGTTGCGTGTTGTGCACGGGTATGGCGGCACAGTCTGCGGTGATGCCCGGGCTTTACGAAGCCAGTGTTCCAGTACCCGATCAATCCACCGCCGCCCGCAGCGTGGCCTTGCAGCAGGCATTAGCAGCGGTACTGGTAAAGATCACCGGCGATCGCGGCGCCCTTAGCCTGCCGGCACTGGCGAATCTCCTGCAGAATCCCAACCAGTTCCTGCAACAATACCGCTACCAACAATCACCCACTGACGGCAGCGCGGCGGGCGCACCCACGGTCATGTATGACCTGACACGCACCGGTGCACCGGCGATTGCGTCCACGGGGCTGTTGTTGTGGGCCAAGTTCGATCCCGAGGTGTTGAACCATGCGGTACGCGCCGCTAACGAGCCGCTGTGGGGGCAGGAGCGGCCGGTGACGCTGGTGTGGCTCGCCATCCAGGATAATTCAGGCCGGAGCATTTTGTCCGCGACCGACAATCCCAGCGTCATGCAGTCCATGAAAAACGCAGCTGACCAGCGCGGCATAGCGCTGATTTTCCCGCGCATGGATGCACAGGATCAGCAAGCTATCGGTTTTCCCGATATATCGAATGATGACGTCAATCGCATTCAGCAGGCCTCGCAAGCTTACAAAGCGGATGCCACCCTGGCGGGTACTCTGTATATAACAACGCCGGGACAATACGCCGCCCGTTGGCAACTGACGGCCGGCTCCGAATCGCAATCCTGGACCACTTCGCCCGACATTCTGGCGAACGTGGCTGCCGACGGCATCCAGGCCGCCGCGGATCATTTTGCGCAGTGGTTCGCCGTGGCGGCCGGCGCCACCGGCATAAACGGCGTGAACGTGAGTGTCACGGGTATAAACAGCGTGGATGCTTACGCCAAGGTACTGGCCTATTTGAGCGGACTCACCGCGGTCAAGAGCGTGCAGGTAACGCGGGTGGAGAATGGAACGGTGTCTTTCAGCCTGGATACGCGCGGCTCGCTCGACAATCTGCTGCAAGCCGCGCTGCTCGGTGACGTGCTCAGACCGGTGGTACCGGTCCCGGCAATTACAACGACTGCCGCGCCGGCCACAGCAACGGCGTTGCAATTCCAATATGTGCCGTGAACGGGCGCTGGCTACCGAATGCCATCAGTATTGCGCGTATTGCGCTGGTGATACCGGTGGCCTGGAGTATCATCCGTGGCGAGGATCAAACGGCATTGATACTGATTATCATCGCCGGTCTGAGTGATGCGCTCGATGGGTTGTTGGCTAAAGGTCTCGGCTGGACCACCGACTTGGGCACAATACTGGACCCGATAGCGGACAAGGTGTTCATGGCCGGCAGCTTTATTGCTGCCCTGTGGGTGGGGTTGATACCGTTGTGGATTACCGTGATCGTGATTGCGCGTGATGCCATCATCGTAACGGGCGCGCTCATATACCGTTTGCATGTCGGTGATTTCAAACCACAGCCAAGCGCGCTCAGCAAAGTGAATACCTTCCTGCAACTGCTGCTGGTGCTCGCGGTGGTGGCCCGGCATTACCCCCCTGGCTTACCCGATGGCACGGTGC
>DAHVFI010000339.1 GCA_027317045.1 Gammaproteobacteria bacterium | reverse complement strand
GGCGGGTACGGAGGCGCGGGAGTTCGTGCGCGTGCGTTTCGGAATAGAACGAATGTTGGATGAGACGCTGCAAGTGTATGGCCCGGGGTTTTCCGGATTCTGACGCAATCAGGCATAGCGATGAAAATACTGCACGTCATCAGCGGCTTGGAAACAGGCGGTGCGGAGCTGTTCCTGGAGCGCCTGCTGCAGACCATGGATGCGTCAGAATTTGAACCGGCGGTGGTGTCGCTGGAGGAGATCGGTCCGGTTGGGCGGCGATTGCAGCATCGGGGCATCGCCGTGCACGCACTCGGTGCGGGATTTTCTCCCACGGGCATCGCGGCAATACTCAAGATACGCCAGGTGACATGCCGCTTTGCGCCGGATCTGATCCAGGGCTGGCTATACCACGGTAACCTCGGTGCAAGCTTGGCACGTCGCGTCGCGGGATTGCGCTGTCCGGTGGTATGGAACGTGCGTCATTCGTTGGATGGCTGGCGCGACGAAAGTATTGGCTTGCGGGCATTGATCCGGCTGGGCGGCATGTGGTCCGGATCCGCCGCGCGTATCGTGTTCAATTCGGGGGTGGCGGCGCGCCAGCATGAACAGTTTGGGTATCCGAAGGTCAAAGCGGTGATCATCCCCAACGGGTTTGATTGTGAGAGATTCCACCCGGATGCGGCTTTGCGGCTGGTCACGCGGCGGGAATTGGGGTTCGACAGCCAGGCGATCGTGATAGGAATGGTGGCTCGGTATCACGCCATCAAGGATCACGAGACGTTTCTACGGGCCGCCCATATCCTGCTCGAGCAGGTGCCCCGGGCCCATGTCATGCTGGTGGGCAAGGATGCGGAACAGCGGAACCCCATTCTGCGCCGCCTGCCGGAAAAACCGGGTCTTACGGAGCGGGTGCTGGCGCTCGGGGAGCGGGAAGATATTCCAGCGCTTATGAATGCCATGGACATTTGTGTGTCTTCCTCCCGGGCCGAGGGTTTCCCCAACGCCGTGGGCGAGGCCATGGCCTGCGGGGTGCCCTGCGTGGTCACCGATGTGGGCGCGTCCGCGGAACTGGTAGGCGATACCGGCCGGGTGGTGCCACCGCGTGTACCCGAATCCCTCGCCGTCGCATTGCTGGAACTGGTGCGCGCCGGCGATGTAGGGCGCAAACAACTCGGGGTGGCGGCCCACGAGCGTATTCTACGGCATTATGAGCGGGGCGCAATCATGCATAGGTACGCGGAATTTTATCGTGGAGTTTCCGCTCAGGCACAGGCGGGTCGGGATAATGGCGCGGTGTGACGGGATACCCCGTGGATTTCGTGGTGCCCGCGCAGGTTTCATCCAGCAGGCATACCAATGATTAATGCTCCGCGTATTCTGTTCTTCGAGAATAACCCCGCCTATTTTGTTTCGCACCGCCTGCCACTGGCGCTGGCGGTACGGGACATGGGGTATGCGGTACATGTGGCCGCCATGCCGGGGCAGGCGGCGGAGAGGATCCGTGCCGCCGGTTTTGAATTTCATCCACTGCCATTCCAACGCGGCAGCATGAATCCTTTTCGAGAATTACTGACGCTATGGCGTATCCGGCGTCTGTATCGCGATCTGCAACCGCAGCTTGTCTATCAGGTCACCATCAAGCCGGTGATCTACGGCACGTTGGCCGCGCGCAACGCGCGCGTACCGCGGGTGGTGAGTGTGGTGTCCGGATTGGGATATTTCGCCTTACAGGATAGTTTGCGTGGCACGCTGCTTCGCAATCTGGTGTTCGGTTTTTACCGCTTCGCCTTGCGGCATCCCTGTCAAAGAGTCATTTTCCACAATCCCGAGGACCGGGACGCGTTCGTGTGTCAAGGTATCCTGTCGCAGGCAGATACCGACGTGGTACCGGGCTCCGGCGTGGATATGATCTACTTCAATGTTTCCGATGAACCCGCCGGTGTGCCGGTGGTGGTGCTGCCGGCACGCATGTTGCGCGACAAGGGGGTGCATGAATTCGTCGCGGCCGCCGCAGCCCTGAGGGCTGCCGGCGTACAAGCGCGTTTCCTGCTGGCGGGCGGAACCGATACGGGCAATCCCAGTGCCATCCCCGAAGCACAACTGCGGCAGTGGCATGCGGAGGGGGATATCGAATGGTTGGGTCAGGTGCCGGATATGCGCGCGCTCTACGCCACCAGCCATATCGTGTGTCTGCCTTCCTACCGCGAAGGTATGGCCAAGGTGCTGATCGAGGCGGCCGCCTGCGGAAAACCTGTGGTTACTACCGATGTGCCGGGTTGCCGCGACGCCGTGCTGGCCGGTGAGACTGGATTGCTGGTGCCGGTGCGAGACGTGCAGGAATTGGCGGCGGCGATCCGGCGGCTCATCGAAGACAGTACGCTGCGCCGGCGCCTGGGGCGGCAGGGCCGGCTGCTCGTGGAAAATCGATTCTCGACGGATCGCGTGGTGGTCGTCACCCTCGACATTTTGCGTGCGCTGATGAATGGGGTGTCATGAACACATACGTCGAGAGCTAACCGCGGAGCGGATAATTCCGGGCTGATTTACCCGCTTCGGGGCAGCTTGGTTTAAAGTATGCGCTCTGAAAGCCCGCTCTCCGGCGGGCCTTTACATAAGCAAGGTTTCAGGGGATGCGCAAAATTTCCGTCATCGGCTTGGGCTATGTAGGGTTGCCGGTGGCGGTGGCCTTCGGCCGCAAGGGCCGTGTGGTCGGCTTCGACATCGACGAGCAACGCCTCAGCGAGTTGCGGACCGGGCACGATCGCACCGGTGAAGTGTCTTCCGCTGAGCTGGCGGCTGCGGAAATCATATTTACCAATGAAATCGAAATACTGCGCGAGGCGGATTTCCATATCGTGGCGGTGCCTACGCCAGTGGACGCCGCCAATCAGCCGGACCTGACACCCATGTTACGGGCCTCCGAAACTGTCGGCAAGGCGCTGAAGCGCGGCGATATCGTGGTGTACGAATCCACGGTGTATCCCGGCGCCACCGAAGAGGATTGCGCACCCATCCTGGAACGTGAATCCGGATTGAAATGCGGCCGGGATTTTTTCCTCGGCTACAGTCCGGAGCGCATCAATCCCGGCGATAAGCAGCACACATTCACCAGTATCAAAAAAGTGGTGTCTGGCCAGACACCAGAAGTGCTTGAGATTGTAGCGTCGGTGTATTGCAGTGTGGTGGAGGCCGGCGTGCATAGAGCGCCGAGCATCAAGGTGGCGGAGGCCGCCAAGGTCATTGAGAACACCCAACGTGATCTCAACATCGCGCTGATGAATGAATTGGCACTGATCTTTGACCGTATGGGTATTGATACCCAGGCGGTACTGGAAGCCGCGGGCACCAAGTGGAATTTTCTGCCGTTCCGTCCGGGTCTCGTGGGCGGGCACTGCATCGGCGTGGATCCCTATTACCTGACCCACAAGGCGGAGAAGATCGGATACATCCCGCAGGTGATCCTCTCCGGCCGGCGTATAAACGACAGCATGGGCCGCTTTATCGCCCAGCGTACCGTCAAGGAAATGATTCGCGCCGGCCACGACGTGCGCGGCGCTACGGTCACCGTTCTGGGACTCACCTTCAAGGAGGACTGCCCGGACCTGCGCAATTCCAAGGTGGTGAATATCCTGCGCGAGCTGCAGGATTTCGGCGTGCAACTACAGATCTCGGACCCACTGGCGGATCCCGAGGAGGCGCACCACGAATACGGCGTGACGCTGGTGCCGTTCAAACAACTCAAACCCGCGGATGCACTGGTGGCGGCGGTGGCGCACGCTGACTACCGCAAACTTAGCGTCACGGAAATCAAACGTCTGCTCAAGGATCCACCCCTGGTGATGGATGTGAAATGCATATTCCCGCGTGCTTCGCTCGAAGCGGCCGGCATCCATCTTTGGCGTCTGTAATCAGGGGAAGGCATGGACATCAAGGATTGTGAAACCGAGCTGAAAGCGAATCCTCGCACATGGCTGATAACAGGCGTCGCGGGTTTTATCGGTTCAAACCTGCTAGAGCGGCTGCTGCGCCTTGATCAGAATGTAATTGGGCTAGATAACCTGAGCACCGGTCATCGCCACAATCTCGATGCGGTGCGCGCGCTGGTGGCGCTGGCGCAATGGGAGCGTTTCCGCTTTGTGGAAGGCGACATCCGTAACCTGACAGCATGCCAGACTGCGGTTGAAGGCGTGGATTACGTCCTGCACCAAGCGGCCATGGGTTCGGTACCGCGTTCCCTGCTGGATCCAATCGCTACCCATGAGCATAACATCAGTGGTTTTCTGAACATGCTGGTGGCGGCCCGCGACGCGCGTGTGCGTCGCTTTGTGTATGCGTCATCGAGTTCCGTGTACGGCGATCATCCAGGCTTGCCGAAGGTAGAGGCTGAAATCGGCCACCCATTGTCACCCTATGCGGTAACCAAGCAGGTGAATGAGCTGTATGCGGCAGTGTTCGCGCGCTGCTACGGTATGCAGGTTATCGGTCTGCGCTATTTCAATATTTTCGGACCGCGGCAGGATCCAGAGGGCGCCTACGCAGCGGTGATTCCGCTTTGGTTCAAGGCCTTGCTCAGAAACGATCCGGTCTATATCTACGGAGATGGGGAAACCAGCCGCGATTTCTGTTTTGTGGATAACGCCATACAGGCGAACTTGCTGGCCGCTTGCACGTCCGATGCAGGCGCCGTGGGGCAGGTCTATAACGTTGCCGTCGGAGACCGCACCACACTCTTGCAACTCTTCCGCCTGATTCGGGCCGAGGTGACGGGCCATCTGCCGGCCGCGCAAAACGCCGAGCCCGAGTTCCGTGATTTCCGGCCTGGTGACATACGCCATTCACTGGCGGATATTTCGAAAGCCAGGAACCTCCTCGGCTATCAGCCCACCCATACCGTCAGTGAGGGAATAAAGCTGGCTGCGGACTATTACCTTAGTCTGTTTTCTGCTGGCGGCGATGACAGTCATCAGACGGTGAACGGTTAACCGAAGTGTCGGACATGCGTTAGAGGAGGGAGTAGTCGCAACAGTG
Source organism: Gammaproteobacteria bacterium (assembly GCA_027317045.1). Lineage (GTDB taxonomy): Bacteria > Pseudomonadota > Gammaproteobacteria > Natronospirales > REEB76 > REEB76. The sequence continues at coordinate 43 of DAHVFI010000339.1, read as the reverse complement.
CGATTCATGATTATATTTCATCATTGTTACATAAGTCCTTGAA